>JAIXVN010000620.1 GCA_027483005.1 Verrucomicrobiaceae bacterium | reverse complement strand
AGCTCGGATTTCTGCGCGACGCCATCGACGTAGATCATCATGGCCTGCTTGGCGGGCTTGGTGCCGTCGAAAGTGACCATCACATGCTGCCATTTGCCAGGGGTCAGGGGATTCGGCGCGTTGAGCTTGTTGGCGGAGCCTTGCCAGGTGTCGATGACATGCGAGGCCGGTTTTCCAGCTTGGAGGTAAAGATCCCAGCCCTTGAACGCCTCGTCGCGGTTCATTCGGGCGAAGACGGCTCCGGTGGGTTCGCCTTCCACGCGGATGAAGGCACCGAAGGTCACCTGCTCGGTGCGCTTGAAGGAGGCGATGTCGCCAAGGTCGATCGGGCTGTCACTGACGACAACGGCCTTGCCGAGCGGGCCATCGATGCGGTTGGGGGAGGCTGGCCAATCACGGGGCTGACCTTTGAAGATGCCGCGGATCGGTCCTTCCGCTTCGATCATCGGAATGGCGAGTTCGAGAGAGGGCTCGGGCCGGGTTTCGGGAGCGATCGTGGCGGTGGGCAGCCATTTCTCGAAATCGGCGCGTGCGGAGGCCTTGCGGGCGGCGAGCTGCTTTTCGAGCGCGGCGATCTCACCCGGCAACTGCACCCAGCGGTCCTTGTTCTCGGAGGCTGGGACAAACACGTTCGGCGGGTGTTCGGCGTTGTTGCCGTCGAGCGAGGACATCGGGGTGTTCCTGAAGAAGGCCGCCATGGCGTAGAAGTCCTTTTGGGAAATCGGGTCGAACTTGTGGTCGTGGCAGGAGGCGCAGCCGGTGGTCAGTCCCAGCCAGACGGCCGAGGTGGTATCGACCCGGTCCTTGGCGTAGATGGCGTCGTATTCCTCGCCGATGGCACCGCCTTCACCCGTGGTGGCGAGGCAGCGGTTGAAGCCGGTCGCGACTTGTTGGTCGAGCGTACGGTTCGGAAGGAGATCGCCGGCGATCTGCTCGATGGTGAACTGGTCCCAGGGCATGTTGGACTTGAAGGCATTGATCACCCAGTCGCGGTAGGGCCAGATCGAGCGGTAATTGTCGATGTGGATTCCGTGGGTGTCGGCGTAGCGGGCGGCGTCCAGCCAGTGGCGGGCGAGGTGCTCGGCGTGGGCCGGGGTGGCCATCATGGCTTTCGCCTCGGTGCTGACGGCCTTGTCGGGGGCCAAAGCATAGTTTTTCACGAAGGCCTCGGTGGCATCGGGGGATGGAGGCAGTCCGGTGAGGTCGAGCGACAGGCGGCGGTGGAGTCGACGGGCCTCCTCGGGAGGGTTCATGGAAAGCCCTGACGCAGCGAGCTTTTCGGCGATGAAGTGATCGATGGGATTTGGGGAATCGGAGGACTTTCTCGGAACCTCCGGGCGGGCGAGGGCGGCGAAGGCCCAGTGCGGCTGGAACTCGGCTCCCTGTTCGATCCATTTCTCCAGAAGGGCGACCTCCTTCGGGCTGAGGGTCTTGTGGGACTCCGGTGGAGGCATGATCTTCTCGGGATCATCCGTGTGAAGCAGCTTGACCAGAAGGGAATCCTTCGGGTTGCCGGCGATGATGACGGGTTTGCCATTTTCACGTTTGGCAAAGGCGTCTTCGGGCCGATCCAGGCGGAGTGGGGCATCCTTCGGCTTGCGGGTGCCGGAGTCCGGACCGTGGCAGTGGTAGCAGTACTCGGAGAGGATCGGCTGGATGTGCTCGTTGAAGCTGATCTTTTCGGGGAGGGAGACCGGCAAGGACGCGGCAGCCTGTGCCTCGGAAGGAAGGGTCGGCGTGACCGACCGGGCTTGAGGAGACGGGCGTTTGCAACTGCTGGCCAGAAGGGCCAGGCAAGCTGTTATACAGGAAATGCTGATGCCTTTGAGAGTCATTGAACAATGGGGCGGATCACGAAGATTTCTTCCTCAGTAACGGATTCCGGGGCGAGGTCTTTCGTTGAATGCTCATACGGTCGGATCCTGCGTATTCATAAAACAAAAAACCGGATCCTGCAAAAAGCAGGATCCGGTGGGTGAGATGGGAAAAGTTCAGTGAGGCTTCAGTTCGTCAGCCGTCCACGGCGTCTTGCGGGCGGCGTTGTCTGCACGGACCTTTTTCACGGTGGCTGCGTCGACTGAGGCGGCATCGTTCGACCAGCTCTGGCGGACATAGGTCAGGACATCGGCGATTTCCTCGTCCTTCAGATCGACGTGAGGCGGCATGACGTTCTGGAACTTCTGGCCCTTGACCTCGATCGGTCCCTGGAGACCGGCGAGAAGGATTCGGATCGGGATGGTCACGTCGCCGACGGGCCACTCGGCTCCATCGAGGGGCGGGAAGGCACCGGGAACGCCCTTGCCGTCCGGGCCGTGGCAGGCGATGCAGGTGCGGGCGTAGACCTCGGCTCCACGCTTGTGGACAGCGGGGTCGGGCTTGAATTTCCTGACCATCGGGGTCTCGACGCTTGGGGCGGCTCCGATGGTGGCGATGATTGACTTGCCGAAATCATCGTTCCGCTTGGCGAATGCATCGACGACCGCCTTCTTCTGTTCGGGCGTGCCCTTGGAGGCGATGAAGGAGGCGAGTGGGGTGGTGATGTCGGTGGGAGAGGCGTCTCCGATTTCGGTCAGGGAGACATCGTCGAAGAAGGCCGTGCCGACAGCCGAGCCGTAGCCCCCGAGGAGGCAGTGGATGAGGATTTCCTGGTCATTGTCGGTGTTGAATTCGATCTGGAACTGGGTCCAGTCGCGGTTGCCGGTGGTGGCCCGGGTCGTGGGCTCCTTGCCATGGATGTTGAAAAGGGCACCCATTCCGCCTTTGGGCTGCAGGTTGTCAGCCTTGATCCAGCCGGAGAGAAGGTAGCGCGTATTCGGCTTCACCGGAATCTCTGCACCAGCACCGGCATCGACCGGTGCT
>JAIXVN010000069.1 GCA_027483005.1 Verrucomicrobiaceae bacterium | reverse complement strand
CGCTTTGGCATGCGGGTCTGGCGAACGGGGACTGGGATGGGGCAGTTCGTCGTACGCTGGCGGAATGAGGGCAGTCGGTGGTTTGGGACAGACTGATTGCTTATCGAAAGATGGACGTCTCATTCGCATCTGAGGGCCAAGGGCCTGAGGCCATACCAGCATGGGGTAACACCCCATGAACTGGAGCCGGAAGATTCCCGAGGGCTGAAGGCCCGGTCCATTCTGCGGCGCTTTCGACGTCCGATCCTCCCACCCAAATGGATCAGGCCTTCAGCCCTCGATTCATGGCGGCGAACAAACCCAGGCCGTTGGCCTGGGCTGGTATGGAGCAGGCCTTTGGCCTTGGAGATTGGGTCGGTGGAAAAGTGTGAACAACGGGCGGCGAGCCGTCCAAGGTGACTTTGCCCGGGGCCATTCAAAAATCCAAAATCAACAATCGTCAGTCGTCATTCCATCCGTAGGGCACGGTCGATTCGATTGACGATTGAGGAATGACGATTGTGGATGTTTGATTTGAAAAGGTCTTCCCTCTCAACTCCTCTGCCTGACCCCTAGCCCCTGGCCCCTTTCTTTCGGTGCTTGCAGGATCATGAAAAAATGGGAATGTGCTTTTGTGCGCACGACCATTGAACTACCTGACCCCCTGTTCCGCGAGGTGAAAGCCACCGCCGCACGGCAGGGCATGCGTCTCAAGGACTACGTCACCGAGGCGCTGCAGGACAAGCTGGCCAAGCGGCCGACTCATGCGGAGAAGCCGTGGATGAAGTTCGCAGGGATCGCCGCCAATGACCCGGAGATGGTGGCGGAGCTCAGGCGCATCGAGCAAATCGTGGATGAAAACTTCGGGCAGGTCGAAGAGGAGGAGTGGAAATGATCGTGGATACCAACGGGCTTTCCGCCTGGTGGCTCAATGAACCGTCCTTCATCCGGCACATCGAGCAGGCAGACCGCCTATGTGTGCCGGTTCCGGCCTTGGCGGAATTCCGCTTTGGCATTCTGAAATCCCGGTTCCGGGAAAAAATGACGGCATGGTTGGAGGATGCGCTCGCCACCACCACGGTCCTGGCGGCAGATGAATCCACCACCCGCCACTATGCGGAGATCCGGCTTCAACTGACATCGGCTGGCACGCCCATTCCGATGAATGATCTGTGGATCGCCGCCATCGCCCGCCAACACAAACTACCGGTCATCAGCCGCGATGCCCATTTCGACCATGTCACCGGTCTGACCCGGATCGGGTGGTGAAACGGCTTGTCCTTGGCCCTGGGTTGGCGGCGTTCGGCGAAGAGGCATCTGAGGGCCAAGGGCCTGAGGCCATACCAGCATAGGGTAACACCCCATGAACTGGAGCCGGAAGATTCCCGAGGGCTGAAGGCCCGGTCCATTCTGCGGCGCTTTCGACTTCCGATCCTCCCACCCAGATGGATCAGGCCTTCAGCCCTCGATTCCTTGCGGCGAACAAACCCAGGCCGATGGCCTGGGCTGGTATGGAGCAGGCCCTTGGCCTTGGAGATTGGGTCGATGGATAAGTGCGAACAGCGGGCTGCGAGCCGTCCAAGGGGGCTCTTGCCTTGGAGTGCGGCGGGAAGAGACGCGCCACGCCGCTTTGGCATGCGGGACTGGCGAACGGGGACTGGGATGGGGCAGTTCGTCGTGCGCTGGCGGAATGAGGGCAGTCGGTGGTTTGGGACGGACTGATTGCTTATCGAGTGAAGGACGTCATCTTCGCATCTGAAAGCGGTGTCGCTCTGCGTTTTGCCACCGCAGTCCAAGGTTCCTGAACCCTACCCTCTCAACTCCTCTGCCTGACCCCGGGGAACATCGAACATCATTCTTCGCCGAGGCTTCGAACGACAGGTTGAACGTCCAACATCGAACGTCGGAGGAAAGAGAACCTCTTCTCTTCGCTGAACACTGAAAACTGAACACTTCCACCTTCTCTTCCCGGCCCCTCAATCCTTCGCCAGCTGATGGCATCTCCACAGCGCTCTTGGATGATGGAAGAAGGATTTCCAGAGGGAGCCCTTGAGGGTGTTGGTGGGGGTGCCGTCGCGGCGGAGGTAGCCGAACCATTCGCCGTGATCGGGGTCGGCGAATTTTTCGAAGGACCACTTCCGGCATTGCTCATGCCATTCCAGATAGCGTGGCTCGCCGGTCATGCGGTGGGCCATGAGGGTGGCGATCAGGGCCTCGTCGTGGGGCCACCAGAATTTCATGTCGTGCCAGTATTCCTGCACCGGCTTGTCGAAGACATCGCGGAAGTAGAACAGCCCGCCGAACTCGTGGTCCCAGCCGCGGGCCCACATCCAGTCGAGCATGTCGCAGCCGAGCTTTTTCAGGGACTCGTCCTGGCGGTGGTTCGCCTCCTCGAGGATGAACCAGGCGGCCTCGATGGCGTGGCCGGGATTGAGCATGCGGCCGTCGAAGTGATCGACGATCGAGCCATCGGGCGCGACGGCCTCCATGACGACCTTCAGCTCCGGCTTCACGAAGAGGCGGATGATGTCGTCGAGACAGCGGTCGATCCACGCGGTGATCTGCGGGTCCTCGCCGAGGTGCTTGCGCAGTTCCTGGGCGGTGACGAGGGTGATCATGCGGGTGCCGATGCCCTCCATGGGTCGCGCGCCGGTGAACTTCGGCGGGATGTTTCCCGGGGTGAAGTTCCAGTCGGTGAAGCGGTCGAACCAATGCCGCGCTCGCTCGGCGGAGCGGGCATTTCCCGTGGCTCCGGCATGGGCCGCGTGGGCGATGGCGGCGAAGCTCTCGCTGTAGGCGTAGCGGCGCTTGCGGATCGGGGTGCCATCGCGCGCGACGTGGAAGAACATCCGTCCGTCGGTCGGATCGACGCATTTCTCCTCCAGGAAACGCAGCCCGCTCTCCGCCGAGGCGAGCCACTCGGGTCGGGCCTCGTGTTCCTGGAAAAGGGTCAGCAGCATCCAGCTCATGCGGCCCTGGGCCCAGACCGACTTGTCGTCATCGACCACCGAGCCATCGCGATCGAGGCAATGCAGGAAGCCGCCGTGGACCTCATCGACCGCGCGCGGAAACCAGAACGGCAGGCAGTCGTGGAAGAGCTGGTCGTGGTAGAAGCGGGCGAGGTCCATGGGTGCCCTCCAAAAACCCTGAGGAGTGGCCCCGTGGCAAGCGCATCCGACCGGTTGGAAAGGCAGACCGGGTGGGAGAAATTCGGCGTCTTGAACGGCTGCGTCGATGATCGACGTGGAGAAGACCCTTGCAATCGGCCGCCGGAGCGTTACGTGGCGACCATGCTGATTCGCCATCCACGGATTCAGGACGGTCGGGAGGCTGTGCAGTTTGGCAGATGCCTTGCTGCGTGGATCGGAGTGGATCAGCCTCCGTTCGGCCTTCGAAGATTTTCACGAGCGGGGACCGTGTGCCTGATGGCATGACTCCCTGGAATGACTCAACATTTCCCACCGCGATCCAGATGCCCATTCCACGTGAAATGAAGCCCACCAGATCCCCATGGACGACTTTCCTCGCACCTGCCGGGAATGAGGACGGCCCGCGGAGGATTCGCAGACTCGCTGTGATGGGGTCCAATGGCATACTTCTGGTCCTCGTGGGCTGGATTGGGTTCGCGTGCACCAGGTTGTTCTGGGCAACGGGCAGGTCTGCCGACATCCCCATCATGCTGGCGGGTCTGGTGCTGTGCGTGGTCTGGATGTTTTGGGGCATGATCCCCGCCCTTGAGCGAATGATCAGCGACGCTGGCGACCGTGAATCCGGGACGAAAGGGCTCTCGTGGTGGCGGCAGGGACTGCCGTTTGTCGCCGTGGAGTTTGCGCTCGTCACGGGCGTGATTCTCTTCGTTCTCCCCAGTAATCCCAACGGCATTCTCAAAGCGCTGTTGCTGCCTGTGATTGCCCACGCGGTTCTTCTGCTGCGTGGTCCATGGCTTGTCTTGACCGTCGTCAGCTGCTTCGCCGTCCACTTTCTCATCCTCTCACGTCCCGGGATGGATTTCTTTCTGGAGGCTGCCTTCACGATCATCTGCGTTCAGATGGTGGTCGCGACGGAACGCAGCCATGCCGAGACGCGCCAGATCGCCCTTCGCCTGGAAGCGGCCAATGCCGGGTTGGCGGCGCATGCCCTGCAGGCCGAGGAACTCGCCGCCGCACGCGAACGCAGCCGCATGGCCCGCGAGATTCACGATCTGATCGGCCACTACCTCACGGTCGTCAGGGTTCAGCTCGAAGCGGCCTTGAGCCTTCAAGACAGCGATCCCGGCAAGGCGAGGGAGGCGGTCCGCAATGCCCGCGAGTGCGCCGGTGAGGGCCTCAGGGAAATCCGCAATTCGGTCGAGTCCCTCCGGGCGGGGCCATTGGAGAACCGGTCGCTCTGCGAGGCCATGCTGGCGCTTGTTTCAGAAAGCGAACGAACCGGGCAAAGGGTTCACTTCATCGTCGAAGGCCAGGAGAGACCGATCAACGCCGCGACCGAGCTCACCATTTACCGGGCAGCCCAGGAGTCACTCACCAACGCGAGGAAGCATGTGCCAGATGCACGGGTCACCCTGAAGCTCACCTTTGCGACCGGCAACGAAGTGATCCTCAAGGCATCAGACGACGGCCCGGGCCCTCCGGAAAATTTTACACTTGGATTCGGTTTGACCGGACTGCGTGAACGCACTGCCCTCCTCGGCGGATCACTGGAGCTGAATCAAGATTCCAGCGCCGGATTCTCCTTCATCCTCACCCTCCCGGCATGAAACCCATTCGAATTCTCCTTTGCGACGACCAAGCCCTGTTTCGCGATGGCTTGCGCATGCTCCTTTCCTTGCATTCGGACTTCGAGATCGTGGGAGAGGCGGAGAATGGCGAAGTCGCCATCCAATCCACCCTCCTCCTCAAGCCGGACGTCATTCTCATGGACCTCCGGATGCCGGGAATGAGCGGCCTTGAGGCAACCCGGCGGATCCATGCCAACAGCACCGCGACGCGGATCATCGTCCTGACAACTTTCCGCGAGGACGAGGAGATCTTCGAGGCCCTGAGGGCTGGCGCATGCGGCTACCTGTTGAAGGACATTCCCGCTGACCAGCTGGCAGACGCGATCCGGACCGTTGACCAAGGAGGGACCTACCTGGAACCTGGGGTGGCCTCGCGGGTGGTCGAGGAGTTTTCGCGTCTGTCAGGCATGCCGGACCACCGCTCGGCTCTCGACTCCTACCAGTTTTCTGTCCGCGAGCTGGATGTCCTTCGCCAAGTTTCGCGAGGCCGGACCAACAAGGAAATTGCGTCCGGCCTCCACATCAGCGAAGGCACGGTGAAAAATCACCTGACTTCGATCTTTTCGCGCCTTGCGGTCCAGGACCGGACCCAAGCCGCACTAAAGGCGCGGGAACTTGGAATCACCTGAGGTCATGCCCAGTCATGACCTTTCCATGACTAATGTCTGATTGCGTGG
>JAIXVN010000451.1 GCA_027483005.1 Verrucomicrobiaceae bacterium | reverse complement strand
GGCGGAGCAACTGATCGCCTTGTTCGGTCGGGAAAATGTCTACGTCGAACTCCACCGCCACGGCTTGCGCGATGATGGGCGTTTGATCCGCCACCTGATCGACCTCGCCCTGCACCTGCGGCTGCCGTATTTCGCCAGCAGTGCCCCGCTCTTCGCCACCAAGGCGGACCGACCGCTGGCCGATGCCTTCACCTGCCTGCGACATCATGTGCCGCTCGATCAGGCGGGCCTGCTGCTGGCCCCGAATGGCGAGCGTCACCTGAAGTCTCCTCAGGCCATGGCTGGCTTGTTCGCGGATCTTCCCGAGGCACTGGAAACCTCCCACCGGCTGGCGGATCGGATCGAGTTCACCCTGGAGAACCTCGGCTACCGCTTTCCGGATTTTCCGGATGGTCAGGGCAATCCGCTTTCGCTGACCGAGCAGACCACCTTGCTGCGCCGTCTTTCCTACGCCGGGGCGTCGCGTCGATTTGGGATCTGTAGTGCCAAGGTAAATGCCCAGCTCGAACATGAGATCCGAATGATCCATCAGCTTGGCTTTTCGGGCTATTTCCTGATCGTGCATGAGCTGGTCGAATTCGCGAAAGGGCGCGGCATCCTCTGCCAGGGACGCGGATCAGCGGCAAACTCGGTGGTCTGCTACGCACTCGGCATCACCAACGTCGATCCGGTCGGCGGCGGATTGTTGTTCGAGCGCTTCCTTTCCGAGAACCGAAGCTCGTGGCCGGACATCGACATCGACTTCCCCTCCGGCGAGCGACGCGAGGAGGTCATCCAGCACGTGTTCCGGAAATACGGCGCACGCGGCGCGGCGATGACGGCGAACGTGATCACCTACCGACCGAAATCCGCGTTCCGGGAGATGTCGAAGGTGCTGGGCTTTCCTCCATCGCTGTCGGACCGCTTTTCAGAACACAGCTCTTCGCATCGACCCGAAGGCCCGAAGCCGGTCACGCCGGAGGAGAAAGCCGCCGCTTTTGACGACCGCATCGCCCCGCTGCTGCCGCCGTCCCATCCACGACTCCCGGCCCTGCGACGACTCTATGAAGCCGTGCTCGGAAAACCCCGCCATCTCGGCCAGCATTCCGGCGGGATGATTGTCTGCGATCGCGGGCTCGACTCGGTGGTGCCGCTGGAACCCGCCACCATGCCCGGCCGCACCGTGGTGCAGTGGGACAAGGACGACTGCGAGGATCTCGGCCTGATCAAGATCGATCTGTTAGGACTCGGGATGCTCGCGGCGATGGAGCACACGCTGGTGATTTCCTCGGCTCGCGGTCGGCCACTGGACCTCGCCACGATCCCGAAGGACGATCCGGCGGTGTTTGAAATGCTCGCCCGCTCGGACACGATCGGGACGTTTCAGGTCGAGTCGCGCGCCCAGATGGCCACCCTGCCGATCATGCGGCCGAAGACCTTTTACGATGTCGCCATCCAGGTCGCGATCATCCGCCCCGGCCCGATCGTCGGCGATCTGGTCCACCCGTATCTGAACCGCCGCAACGGTCGCGAATCGATCGACTGCATCCACCCGGCCTGTGAGGAAACCCTGCGCCGCACCCTCGGAGTGCCCTTGTTTCAGGAACAGGTGCTGCGCATGGCCATGGACGTGGCGGGCTTCAGCGGTGCGGAGGCCGACGACCTGCGGCGGGCGATGGCCTTCAAGCGCTCCGACGAACGCATGGAACGTGTCACCGCCAAACTGCGCCAGCGCATGACCGAGCGGAACATCGGCGAAGACGTGCAGGAAAAAATCATCCACTCGATCGGTTCGTTCGCGCTCTATGGCTTCCCCGAAAGCCACGCGATTTCCTTCGCCCTGATCGCCTACGCCTCCTGCTGGCTGAAGGTGCATCGCACGGTGGAGTTCTACGTTGGCCTTCTCAACAATCAGCCGATGGGCTTCTACTCGGTCCACACGCTCATCCAGGATGCGAAGCGCCACGGCCTGCGCGTGCTGGCGGTGTCCTGTGTCAGCAGCGAGGTGGAAACGGTCGTCGTCGATGATGCAACGCTGCGGCTTGGACTGCATCGCTTGAAAGGAGTCTCAGTCGCCACCCAGCGTCGGATCGTGATCGAACGCTCCCGGCAGCCCTTTGACTCGCTGGAGGATTTTCTCAACCGAGTGGCTCCCTCCTCCAACGAACGCCGCATCCTCGGGCAGGCCGGAGCCTTGAATGATCTGCCAGAAGTCGGCCATCGTCGCCAGGCCCTCTGGCAGGCGGAGTTGCCACTCTATGATGATCTGTTGAAAGCGCCCGTGATCGCGAACTGGTCACCGCCACCGATGTCGATCGGCGAGCGCTTGTCCGCCGACTTCGCCAACCAGGGCGCCTCGACCGGCCCGCACCCGATGAAGCTCTGGCGGGACAAGAGCCCGCTGAAACTCCAACGCGCCAAGGACCTGCAAATCTTCCCCGCCGGGATGCCGGTCCGGATCGGCGGCATGGTCATCTGCCGTCAACGCCCCGGCACGGCGAAGGGCCATTGCTTCATCAGCCTGGAGGACGAAACCGGCATCGCGAACCTCTTCGTCAACGTGAAGACCTTTCACCGCCTGCGACTGCTCATTTCCACCGAACCTTTTCTGTTAGCCGAAGGTCGCATCCAGATCACCGAGGGCGAACAGGCGACCGTTTACGTCACGGAAATCTTCCCGCTGCCAGGCATCGAGCCCGAACACGTCGCAAGGTCCCATGACTTTCACTGATGGTAGTTCAACCGTTCGGCCTCTCAAGGCGTTGCTCCAAAGCCAACAGCCGGGCGCGAAGCGCTGGATAGTCCACATCTTGAACCGCGGTTTTCCCAAGGACCGCCATGGCGGCGGCGGTGCCTGCCGATTCACCCAGGATCATCCAAACCGGTTCCATGCGGATCGAGGTCATGGCGATATGGCTGGCAGAAACGCAGACGGGAACGAGCAGGTTGGTGCACTCGTTCTTTTCCGGAGTGATCGCCCGATAGGGGATCTTGTAGATTCCCCGGTTCTTTTCCTCCAGATAGACCTCGGATAGATAGCCTCCCTGAAGAGCTACTTTGCCCTCGAATGCGACGGTGGCGTAGGGCCATTCGTCGACTCCATAGGAAGCAAGTCCAATGGAGTCGTTCGGATCGGTCTTCCCCTCGATATCCTTCTGCGTCACGATGTAGGAAGCCCGCATTCTGCGGGCTTCGCGAACGTAAAGCTGGTGAGGGTAGCCCTTGGTCTCGTCGAAAATTCCAGCCTGCAAACCGATCCTGACGGCCTGATCGCGCAGTTCGGCAGGCACGGAGGGATCCGTGCGAAGAAAGTGGGTGATGCCTCGGAAAAAGTCCTGCTGACCCTTCCAGATTCCTGCCCGCATGGCATAGTCGCCATCGGGGTAAGCCGCGTTGCTGCCGTAGTTGGTCGGAGCCCACAAGGCACGTGAGAGGTTGCCCACACCGATGGTGTACATCCAGCCCTTGGCCGGCTCCCAGTTGTCTAGGCGATGCTTCATCCTTCGCCCGGTGAACATGTCCACCTGCTTCCGGAATCCGCGCCGGTAGAGTTCGAAGGTGTTCGGGTCGTAGTGGCTGGGAGGCTCGATCGGCAGCCGGTCTGGCTCCCAGCTGAGTTTCCAACGGAAGCCATATCCCATGGTCAACCGATCGGCTTCACCCTCGTGAAGGGGGGGGCATGCCTGAACCAGGGGCAGCAGTCCGCTGGTCGGATCACCGGGCTTCAGATAGGGATCAATATCGTAAACAGCAAGGTTCGGCTGCACGCCTGCCAGTGATTCGTCGTGGGTGCTGCGCGACTCGCGGCCGAAGGTGTAGGAAACGCCTGCACGCGCCATCAGATCCCCCTCGTAACTGCAGTCGATGAAGACTCTGGCTTCGATCCGCTTCGCCGCAGCCTTGATGGGGGAGGCGATCGGGCACCCGTATCCATCGAATGGGGCATGATCCAGGGTGATGCTTCGGATCGTGGTTCCATCACGGCTGACGGCAGACACCCGATGGTCCAGGATCACCGGGATCGAGTTCTCCCTGAGCAACCCGGCGAAGAGTGCGCGGAATGCCGGGTCATTGTGATCGCCCTTCAGGATCCTTCTTGCCGAGCCTCCGACCGATTCCTCCCGGCCCCAATCGATGTGGATCAGCCCGCTGCCAGTCATGCCTCCCAGCCAGCGACTGGGCTCAACCACCACGACACGGGCTCCCTCACGGGCGGCAGCCACCGCAGCCATGACGCCGCTGGCGTTGCCCGCATAGACGCAGACATCGTAACTCTCGATCGGCTCGTCCGCCGCTGAGGAGGTAGATGCCGCCGCCAGGCACCCGCCTGTTAGAAGAAGGAAATTCCTCCGACTCAGGCCACGGTAGGGGCTGCTCATGCAGGCGATGGATTGGGATGGTCCCGCTTAGGGGAGATACGAGTAGAGACGGGTGAAGAGCTTGCCGTCAATTGCGAGGCTGCGGGGAATCGTGACCTTGATGAAGTCGGGGTCCGTTCCTCGTTCTGTGACGTCGACCGTGATGCCATAGCTGTCAGCTGGAGCACTGGTCGCGCCGATCAGGACATCGGTCCAGCCGCTGAGATCACTGCCCCATTGAATCTTTGGAAACGCGAGGGCCTCTGATTCATCCGAGCGCGTGAAGGTGACCTCGATGCTTCCAGGCAGGGCCGTCATCTGAGGAAGCACCGCATTGCTGCTGGTGAGCGGATCCCCCCCGAGGATCCACTCGAGCCCGTTGGCGATGCCGTCCTTGTCGGGATCCGCGCCGGACGCCTGTTCCTTTCCAGCGGAGTTGTCGAGCCCCTTTGAAGTGGCCCAGAAGATGTAGGCATTCGGGACCGGTCCCGCTGTCACATTGAGGATTCCAGTGCCCGTGATCCGTGAAGTCTTGAACTGGGCGGATGAGGTGAGTCCACCCCAGGTTCCCTGATACTGCGGCACGTCGCTGATGAGGAGCTGTTTCACGGTGTCGGTCCCGGCGTAGTCGAGATTCAAGGTTCCGCCGGAGCTGACATAGACGTCGGCGTCATCCTTAAGATAGGCGCTTTTAAGGATCAAGGTGCCATTGAACACCTTGGTGGTTCCGGAGTAGGTGTTGACGCCTGAGAGCGTCCAGGTGCCGGCTCCTGACTTGCTGACGGAGGTGGCACCACCGGTGCTGTCACCAATGATTCCAGCGAATTCACCGGTCTTTCCGGCTCCTCCCTGGAAGGCCAATCCCTTGGCTCCCACGCCACTCACCTGAAGGTTGCTCGTGAATTTGAGAAGGCCGCTGCCGGACTGGTCGATCGTGGCATTGCCAAGGGTCCCGGCAAGGTTGACGATCTTGTTGGTGTCCTCACCAACTCCGACATACTTGAGGGAGTTGTTGGAGCCGGAGACGTCACTGCCGATGTTGATGGTGCTGTTCTGTCCGATGCTGCTGTTTCCTCCGGTGTTGCCGATCGAGGCAACCTGAAGGGTGACTGTTTTGGCCGCTGTGTTTCCATTGATGGTCACGCTTCCGGTGAACGAGTTGCCGGTGTTGGTGAGAATGGCCACGGCGTCGCCGCTTCCTGATGCCCGGAAGGAGGTCGCTCCCGAGGCGCTGTCGGGGATGGTTCCGTCAAGCTGGACCGTCCCGCTGCCGCCAAGAATATTGAGGATTTTGGCTCCGGAGCCGGTGACCGAAACGTTGCTGGTGAACCTCAGGACGGCACCCGAGTTCGTGGAATAGATCGATGCTCCGCCAGTCGTTCCTGCCAGGGTGATGACCTTGTCAGTGGTCTCGCTGGTGGTTCCCTGCCAACGAAGCAGTCCGGTGGTGGTAGTGCTGCCGAAAGAGATGACGCTTCCACGACCGAGTCCGCCATCGGCGGTGGTGGATCCGATGGTGTTTGCGCGGAGGGTGCCGTTCTGGATGGAGACCGACCCAGTGAAGGTGTTGGCATTGTTCGCGACGGTGGCCTCTCCCGATCCGCTTTTGGTGAGGGAGATCACGCCGCCGCTGGCACCGGTTCCGTTTCTAATCGTGCCATTGAACACGACATTGCCCGATCCAGCGAGGCCGAAGCTGCGGTTGCTGATGCTGGTCCCTGAGACAAGATTCGAGCTCACCGTGAGGGTCTGACCGACCGTGCTGGCGCTGATGGTGCCGGAACCGGTTGAACCGCCCAGGGTGAAGATCTTGTCCGTAGTTTCAGAAGTGCCGGTCCATGTCAGCTGTCCGGCGTTGCTCGCAGCGCCAAGAGTGATTGACGCATGGGTTCCCAAGGCGCTGTTTGAGCCAGAGTTGCCGACATTCGGGACCGTGAAGGATCCGCTTTCGATTGCCACTGCTCCGCTGAAGCTGCTGTTGGCATTTGAAAGGGTGACATTGCCGGCGCCAGCCTTGTTAAGGGTTCCTGTGCCGCTGAGGACTCCGCTCAGGGTTGCGGCGTTGCTGGCGCTGCCCTGGGCGATTCTGCGGTTGTTGGTCAGAACCAGATCGTTCCCCAGTGAGAAGCTGGGACGAACGGTTCCTGCCGGACTGATCGACATGGTTGGAGTGGTGGCTCCATTAGACACGAACTCGAGCGGTCCACCGGTGATCGAAAAGGTCGGGGCTGTCCCAGTGGTTGGGCCTGTATAGCCAAACGTGAGGCTGTTCAGTGAGAAGTTGCCGGAGTTCTGGTTGTTTGACGTGATCGCCACTCCCGCGGCGAGGGTCTGGGAGGCCGTCCCGAACGCAAGGACCGTATTCGAGGCGCTCGCTGGAGTGGTGTCCCATCCGGAGCCGGCGAGCCAATCTGTCGAACCGGTGCTGGTGCCGGTGAAGGTATGGGTTGCGGCGTGGAGCCCGGAGATCGAGCCCAAGAAGGAAAAGCAAACGCCGGTGACCGCGAACAGATTGACGGAGTGAAGTGGGTTTTTCATTGGGTTTTCGAGACCATGGATAGGAATGGAGGTCGATTTGTCAAATTGATTCCAATGAAAAGAAGCATCAATGTAACATTTAATACGGCAAGAATTGCCGGAGGAAATTGCGGTCCCGAAATACCTTGAAAAGGTGAGGAGGAAATCTT
>JAIXVN010000193.1 GCA_027483005.1 Verrucomicrobiaceae bacterium | reverse complement strand
GCGCCCTCCGCGCCGCGATCGACCTCACCAAGATCGGCCAGCGCACGATCTGGATCGACTGCGACGTCCTCCAAGCCGACGGCGGCACCCGCACGGCCTCGATCACCGGCGGCTGCGTCGCGGCGGCAATTGCGCTCAACCGTCTCTTTGCGGCCGGAAAGCTGAAGCATTTCCCGATGAAGAAACTCGTCGCCGCCGTTTCCGCCGGAATCTTCAATGGTGAGCCGATCCTCGACCTCAACTACCCCGAGGACAAGGACGCGGCGGTGGACTTCAATGTCGTTATGACCGAACAGTTCGAGTTTGTTGAAATCCAAGGCAGTGGTGAGGAATCCGTCTTCTCGGCGGAAGAGACCGCCTCGATGCTCGCTCTGGCCCGCAAGGGGATCACGGAACTCATTGACCTTCAGAAAAAGGCCATCCTGGAAGCAGATCGGGCCAGCCCCGGAGACCTGGCCGCCCTGGCCAACGCGTTCACCCGCTCCTGAGCGCCAGGTTTTCCGTCAAGCTTTCCCCTTGAAGTCCCCCGCGCGAAGCTTACCTTCTCCCAATCCCGAGACGAAATTTCGTCGAAGGATCATAAAACCGGGGCAATTGCCCCAATGGATAAACCAGTAAAAACCTGAACATAACACCATGAAAACGACCATCAAGCGTCGGCAGGGTTTCACACTCGTGGAACTTCTCGTCGTCATCATCATCATCGCTGCCCTTGCCGCCATCGCGGGCCCGCAGCTCATGAAGAACCTGAAGAAGGGCGACCTCATCACGGCCACCTCGAACGCCAAGCAGATCGGCCTCGCCCTGTTTGAGTTCGACAGCCAGTACGGGGGCTATCCGGACAACACGACCGCACAAACGGTCAAGGACAACACCGGTTCACAGCTCACCTCCTCAGGCAGTTCGGCCAACGACATGTTCCGCCAGCTCTTCGCCGCCGGGATTTGCGAACAGGAGGAAATCTTCTACGCGAAGATCAGCTACACCAAGAAGCCTGACAACGTGAAGAACACCTCCGCCAACTGCCTTGCAGCGGGCGAAAACGGATTCGGCTACCTCATGAACGGCCAGACCGGTTTCAGCTCCTCCGGCGACCCGGCCCGTCCGATCGCCATCACCCCGCTGAACAACGCCACGACCGATGGCAGCTGCGACCCCGACCCCTTCGACAAGCGGGCCGTGGTGCTCCGCGCCGACCAGAGCGCCATTTCCTACAACATCCGCCCAACCGACAAGCAGGTCGTTGTGCCGGGTGGCAAGACGCTGCTTCAGACCGGCCAGGACACCGTCTGGGGAACTGACGTCCAGCCGCAGATCATGCCTCCGCAGAAGAAGAACTGATTCCTGATCGGATTCGATTCAAACCGGAAGTGCCCCTGGGTGCTTCCGGTTTTTTCATGCCTTCAGTTCAGGATCTGTTCAGTTCCCGGCATCCCACTTCGGCAACCAGACAGTCAGTTTATCAAAGTAAGCCGGCTCATTGATGTCGGTCTGAAGCACACCACGCGAGCAGAAGTGCCGCCACTCATGGCATCCGTAGCAGATTTGAAGGATCTGCTCCTCCCCACCCGAGTTCCAGACCAGCGAATAGTCCGGGTGATAGCGGCAGATGCTCTTGATCGAGAGCGTTTGGTGGGAATCGGGATCGCTGTAGAGATCGAGAAGTTTCTGGACCGTTGAAGCCGGCACGGCGACGGGCTCGGAGAAGAACTCGAAGCCATGCTGGTAGAAGTGATCCACCGTGCGGAGCTGTCTCGCATACAATTGCTTTTGCTTCTGCGGATGGGCCAGGCCCCGATAGACCACCACGTTCTGGGCATTCCGGATGTCCGCCACCGCCAACTGGTGGGCCGCCTCCTCGCCGGGCCTCAGCGGAATGCCTCCACTCCAACAACTGGCGCACGAAGGAAGCAGCCCGGCGGACACAAGTCCAAGAAGGGCGGTCAAGGCGGTTTTGAGGTTCATCCGCGACGAATCAATGCCAATCAGGCGGCTTTGTCACGTTCCCGGTCGAACGCTCCGAGAAATCAGCCGCTGATGCCAGCCACCGGACAATATGGTCTTGCATGTTGAGACAGGTGTCATGTTAGATCTCCGCCGTGTATCAACTCATTCTGGGAATGCAGATTGCCGCCTGTGCTCTTGCCTTGGTTTCATGCACCAGGGATGGCAATGCATCCAGAAAGGATCCAGAATCCATCAGGCTGGAAGGTCGGCGGGTTGAACTGGAACACAAGGTCGCCATCGCCCAGCTGAAGGCGGACCGCATGACGCGCCAGACCTCGCAGGACACCACCCCGGTGGAAATCCTGCCCGGTTTGATGGCCAGACGAAGCGAACTTTCCTCCAGAAAAATCGAGCTGGAAGCCGAGATCCGCTCGCTCGAGGATGGCCTGCTGCTCGCCCGGGCGACCCAACTCGAAGAAGCGCGGAGCCTGATGCTTGGAAAGGACCTGCCGAGCCTTCAGTCCCGCGCGGGTCGGGTTTACGAACAGGTGAAGATCGTCTCCATCGACGATTCCGGCGTTCAGATCCGCCATGCCTCCGGTTCGGCCAGACTGGGTTGCTCCGAACTTTCGGAAAGCCAGTGGGAGCAGTTTGGCCTGGATGAAGGGCTGGCCAAGGCCGCCAGGCTCGCGGAGGACAGGCAGCGCCTGGCTTATGAGGAAGGCATCGACCGGGAGCTGGCTGCCACCCGGAAGCCGACACCAGCTGTCATGCCGGCCGCGCCAATTGCCGCCGCGCCTCCCGCACCTCGGTACGATCGCCCGAAGACCACCTCCGCCTTTGATCGGCGCGTGTCGCTCGGATCGTCGGAAACCTTCTCGGATCGAACGGTCGCCCGCTACAGAACCCAACGCAGAACGACCATCTACTACTATCCTTACAATCCGACGCCCCCCTCCTGCTACTCTCCCATTCCCACGACCAGGAACACTCCCAGCTGGTCATCCGGCCTCCCGGCCAACCGGCAGCTTTACACCAATCCCTGAACCCAGCTTTTCACCCCCATGAAATCTTCCCGAACGGCGACCCTCGCCTGCCTCCTCCTAGCGGTCTGCTCCTGCAAGGAGAACCCGGAGCTCGTCCGCCAGCGTGATGAACAGCGAACCGAGATCAAGCGCCTGGAAGGTGAACTCGCCCTCATCGAGGAAAAGCTGAAGGACATCCCGCCTGATCGGACCAAGGAACTCCTGCTCGCCAAGGCCGAGGCCGACTCCCAGGCCTCGCAGATCGAAGGCCTCGAAAAGGATTTGGCCGCCCTCGATGCAAAGAAGAAGGAGCTTGAAGCCAGGTTCGCCGACTACCGCCGCAAGTATCCCGTCAAGAGCAGCAACTGACCCCACTCCCATGGCCATTTTCGACGACCTCATCAGCAGCAGCCGCGGACCAGGCGTGATCGGCACGCTCGTCGCCCTCATCGTCCTCATCGGATTCGGGGTGCTCTTCCTGTTCGCCTTCGACGAAGGCTTGGGCGGAGGAAACAAGCCGATCGAATCCGTCATCCGCGAGCAGACAGTGGAACTGGAATCCGTGAAATCCTCCATCGCCTCCAAAACCAAGGGCCTGGAAATCGCGCCAGAGCGCAAGAAGACCGCCGTCGAGGTGGAGGAGGTGTCCCGGCAGACACGGCTCAGCAAGGGCAAGCTCGATGGAGTGGTCCGCATCATCGAGAAGGTGAAGGCTGAGATCGCCGCCACCGAGAAAGGCCTGGAGGACTACAAGCAGAGCTATCGTGAACAGGTTCGCGGCGAGGCGATCGGGCTGAAGTATCCCGAGCTGAAGACCCTTTCCGGGAAGTCCTACCAGAAGGTGACCGTGACCCGCGTGGATGCCATCGGAATGGCATTCAGCCACGCCGACGGCTCCACCCGTGCGGACTTCGACGACCTTCCTGCCGACGTGCAGGAATTCTTCCAGTACGACGTGAAGGAAAAGGAAAAGGCGAAGGCCGCCGAAACCAAGGTCGCCGGCCAGCACGCCGACGATGTCCAGACCGCCCTCAGCGCGGCGGATCGCTCCAAGCAGGACGAGGCGATGAAAAAGGCAGAGGCTGACAAGGCGCAGGCCAAGTCGGTGGTGGCGGCCATGACGATCCGCCTTGAGGAGATCGATTCCGAGATCAAGGGCGTGCAGCGGGAGTGGGAAAACGAGCGTCAACGGGTCCGCGTCAGTGGTGGAATCGTCAACTCCGCAGCCTTCCAGACCAAGCTCAACAACTTGAAGAGCTCCCGCGCCGCCGCCAGCGAGAAACTCCAGCAGGCGACTGCCACCCTTCAGCGCTGAATGTCGTTCACCAACGAAAGCTCGGGTGTCTTCGGTTGGCTGATGGGCCTCGTCGTCATCGTGATGATCGGAGTTGGCATGTCGATGATGGTGGACCGGAGGTTCCAGTTTTCAAGCAACAACAAGGAGATCGAGACGGTCATCAAGGAGGAGACCCAGCACCTCGCCGACCTTTCGGCCAGAGCTCCGAAGGCGCGGGCAAAGCTCGAGAGCCTCGAACAGCCGCGACAGCTGATGGCGCGTGAACTGGACGAACTGAAGCTGCGCCTGCCGGTCAGTCGCCAGAGGATTCAGGAACTCAAGGCCGGCATTGAAAACCTGAAGTCGGCCATTCGTTCCCAGGATGAATCGATAGCCGTTTACCGCCGCTCCTTCCGCGATCAGACATGGCGGGAAGCGGTGGGTGAGAAACACGCCCAACTCGCGCTGAAATCCGGCAAGCTTTACGAAAACACCGTCATCCAGCGGGTGACCGCGGTGGGATTGGAGATCAGCCATCGCGACGGTCTGGCGCGGATTGATTTCACCGAGCTGGATCGAACCTGGATGGAGCGCTTCCAGTGGAGGTTCGATGAACGTGAATCAACCATTGCAGGCGAGGAGGCGGCGGCAGCGGCTCCGTCCGTCATGGAAACGGCTCCATCCCTCCAGACTCCGAAGGAAGAGGAAAAACTTGAGCGGCTGCGAGCGGACGTCGTCAACTGGAACAGCAAGGTCTCCACGTTGAAGTATCAGCAGGAGGAAGCGGTGGCGAATGCCGGATCAGGCCGCGCCTCCGTCACTGGCGGATTGGAAACCTGGGCGGCGAAAGCCCAACGACT
>JAIXVN010000329.1 GCA_027483005.1 Verrucomicrobiaceae bacterium | reverse complement strand
GGGCTGTGGCTGGCGCGGAAATCGAGATGCAGCGTTCGGATCAGCGCGGAAAGGTGCAGGAAGCGATTGGTGTAGGCGAGAAACAGCAGCGAACTCGCAGGAAACAGAAGCGTCGGCGTCGAGATCGTCAGTTCCACGGACCAAGATTCAAGGTTCAAGGATTCAGTTTCAAGCGGCAATCGCTTTCAATCTTGAAACTGAACACTTGAGCCTTGACCCTTCATCAAGAGTGACCACCCCCGATTGCCCGGACTGCCCGCAGCCGACTGAAGCGAACCCGATCACCGAGAAGGACATCCTTGAGCAGGAAATGTTCGAGCTGGTCTCGCCGGATCACACCTTTCTCTCCGGCCCCCGCAGCCGCATCCGCGATCTGGGCACGCTGTTCACCGTCGCCCTTGATTTCATCCGTGCCTTCCGCGTCCTGCATTTCGTCGGCCCCTGCGTGACCATCTTCGGCTCCGCCCGGACCAAGCCCGGCACGACCTACTATGAGCTTGCGAGAAGAATGGGAGCCGAGTGCGCCAAGCTCGGCTTCACCGTCATGACCGGCGGCGGCCCCGGCATCATGCAGGCCGGAAACCAGGGAGCCTTCGAGCAGGGCGGACGCTCGGTCGGGGTCAACATCGAGCTCCCTTTCGAGCAGCACGTGAACGCCTACGTCCACAAGTCCGTCACCATGCGCTACTTCTTCACGCGCAAGACCGTCCTCATCAAATACTCCTACGCCTTCATCGTCCTGCCCGGCGGCGCGGGCACGCTCGACGAGATGTTTGAAACCATGACGCTGATCCAGACCGGAAAGCTCCGTGACTTCCCAATCATCCTGATGGGCAAGGATTACTGGAAGCCGCTCATGGACTTCGTTTACAAGATGGCCGAGGAAGGCACCATCGACCCCGAGGACCCCGAGCTCATCTTCTTCACCGACGAACCCGAGGAAGCCGTCGCCCACCTCGAACGCCACGCAGTCCGCCAGTTCAACCTCCGTCGCCAGCCCCTGCCGAAGCGCAGCGCCATTCTCGGAGAAAAGGGATTGGGAAAGGTCTGACTCATCTCTTGAGGGGTCAGGGATGGGGGCGACCTTGCCGTTCCGGCTCTCGCCTGGAGCATGGTTCTAGCCCCTTCAACCGCTGTACTTGTCTTTCCTCAACACTTCGACATCGGCAACATAGACGATCACTGACCAGTCTTTGAAATAGCGCCTCCCAACTTCATCCATGATCGTCTCGGCAACCTCGGAAGAAACGAGGGTGTCGATCTGAATGTTCCGGCCCTCCCACTCCGATGCGCGGATGCCGCGGGAACCTTCGCCCTCCACCATGGCCAGGGTCCAGCCCGAGGCTCCCCTCTCCTTGATCAGCGTGATGAGATCGTCGCGCAGGACGCGTTCCGCAATGATCGTGACTTTGCGAAGTGGGACTCTCAGAGCCATAAGGAAAGGTGGTGGGCGAGGGTTTGCAACAGAGGGATTCCAAAGGCGAGATTGAAGGGAAACGTGATCCCGAGGGCGAGTGTCAGGTAGTAGGCGGGATTCGCGCCCGGCAGGGCAACGCGAACGGCGGCTGGCGCGGCAATGTAGGAAGCACTGCCTGCCATCGCTCCAAGGACGACCGCTCCGCCAGGCGACAGCCCGGCGAGGAGCCCGGCAGACACCCCCAGGGCACCGTGCAGGACCGGGATGATGCAGCCAAGGATCAGGAGCCGAAGGCCTGCGCGCCCCGCATCGCGGAGTCGTTTCCCGGCAGCGAGGCCGAGTTCGATCATGAAGAGGCAGAGAGCCCCCTTGAACGCGGTCGCGAAAAAGGGCTGCACATCCTCAAGTCTCTTGGGGCCGCATGCCCAACCAATGAAGAGACCACCCAGCAGGAGCACGATGCTCTTGCCGGTCATCACCTCATGAAGCGCCTTCTTCCAACTGCCCTTTCCAGGGCCTGCCTGGTTGGCAAAGAGCAGCGCCACAATGATCCCGGGCACCTCGAGAACGGCCACCAGAGCGGGCAAAAAGCCCTCCAGCGCCACCCCTGTTCTCTTCACGGCCTCCACTGCCGCAAGAAAGGTCACAACCGAGACCGACCCGTAGTGAGCCGCCACCGCTGCCGCATCCTCGACCCCGAGTCGACCGCAGCGTCGCATCAGGTAAAAGGCCGAAACCGGCGTGAGGATCCCGAGCGCCAGCGTCGCTGAAGCAGGAAGCAGCAGCTCCCCAACGGGAGTGATGGCAAGCGCCGATCCACCTTTCAACCCGATCGCCAGGAGGAGGTAGATCGAGAGTCCCTGATAGACCGGCTCGGGGACGGCGAGATCACTTTTGATCCATCGCGCCGTGATCCCCATGACGAAACAGAGAACAACGGGGGAGATCAGGTTGTCAGCGAGCGCGTTCAAAAGGGGTGAAATCTGGATGAAGATTCCCTAGCAACGACTATGCCCAATCCCGAAAGGAGCCAACCCACGCGTTCCGGAGAGGCGAGCCGTCGTGCGCCCTCCAAGGTCGGACCGCATTCCTGATGTCCGACGTCGGGATGTCTAACCGAACCGCTGCACCGAGCACTCAAGTTGCAAGCTTGAGCGACTGCTGCCGCCCGTTGATCCGCCTGCAGTTCGTCTCACGCGGACCCTCTGAGCACACCGGTGGCGAGAGACGGACTGTTTCCCGCCAGAAGGACGCAGGTCTCCCCGCATTTGAAAGCGGTGTCGCTCTGCGTTTGCCTCCGCACTCCAAGGTGCCCATTTCTTGGACCACGCGCAACCCTCCGCCAAGCCTCTCGAATCTTCAGGGCCAAGGGCCTGATGCCATACCAGCCCAGGCAAACGGCCTGGGTTCCATGGTCATGAGCAATGTAGGGCTGAAGGCCTGATCCATTTGGGTGAGAGGATCGGACGTCAAACGCGCCTGGAATCGAACGGGCCTTCAGCCCTCGGGAAGCTCTCGGTCCCAGTTCATGGGGCGATGCCCCATGCTGGTATGGAACAGGCCTTTGGCCCTCGAATCCCAAATTGAGGCTAACGGGTGGCAGTCCGCCGCCAGCCTGCTGGCAAGGTCTTCGGAGGCCGGGAACTTGAATTTTGAGGGTGAACCTCGCCACGAACCGCCGAGTCCCATCTCCTCACGCCATCGGCGTTTCGTCCCAAAGCCGAGGGTTGCCCGGATCCGGGCTACCCTGGGTGGCGGAAGAGTTGATTCCGAACCCCATCGGGGTTCCATCCGACGAGCGAGCCAACAGAGACCGTGTTCACGAACAGTGGAGTTTTCGGGACT
>JAIXVN010000258.1 GCA_027483005.1 Verrucomicrobiaceae bacterium | reverse complement strand
GGGTGTGGGTAGTGGAAAGCATCAGCGTGCCGGTGCCGGTCTTGGTCAGACCCGCTGTGCCTGCGAGGGCGGCGGTGATGTCCACGGCATTCGCGGCGGTGTCGAAGACCGTGGCCGTGCTCAGCGTGGTGGGGTGGGTGTAGGTCATCGGCGCGGTGAAGCTCAGGCTTGAACCTGTATTCGCGTTGATGACCACGGCATTGGCGGCGGCACCGAAGGAGGCGTTCGAGTTGATCGAGAGGCTGCCGCGGTTGAGCTGGACCTTGCCGAGGAAAGTGTTGGCCCCGGTGAGCTTGAAGCGCGCGGCGATGTCTCCGGTGGTGCTGGTGTTGAGGTAGAGGGTGGTGTTGGTGGCATTTCCGCCCGAGATCACGCCGGAGAGTTCGAGCTCCCTGCCGCTGCCGGAGGTCATGAGCACGGTGCGGTTGATCGCGGTGGTGTCGGCGGGCAGGACGATCGGATTGGCAATCGTCGAGACCGCCGGCAGGGGGGTGGCATCGAGGAATCCAGCGGCGGCAGTGGTGGCCACGGTGAGGGATCCGGCGCCGAGGGCCGTGGCGCTGCCGAGCGCGAGGCTGCCTTCTGTTAGAGAGAATCCACCTGCTCCGCTGCCGGCGGCATTGAGGCGAAGAGACGCCGAGCCGCGTTTCACGACCTGGCCGGTGTAGGTGATGCCGCCGTTGAGGATGTCGGCGGTGGCCTGGGTATCGACGACCGTCTGGGAAGCCACGCTGAGGGTGCGGCCGGAACCGAGGGTGAGCGAGCCTTCAAGAATGAGGCCTGAGCCGGCGAGGCTGCTGGTGACATCCAGGTTCAGGCTGTTCGCCGGGTTTCCGAGGGCGCCATCGGAGGTCACGACCAGCCCGCCGCGATTGAGACGGATCCGTGAAACGGTGAAGCTGTTAGAGGCATTGGTGAGGCGGATCTTGCCGACGTCGCTGCTGCCGGAGTCGTTGTCGAAGAGCAGCTCCTGATTGGCATTTCCACCGGAGACCAGGCCGGAAAGCGTGGCGGTCAGATTGGTTTCATCCATCAGCAGCCGGGTGGTGATGGCCGAGGTCGGAGACGAGAGGACGAGGTTGTTCGCCAGTGTTCCCGTGCCGGTGGAGGGCAGGAAATGCAGGGCGGTCATGCTGGCGGAGTTTCCAAGGGTGATGGTGCCGCTGCCGAGCGCCCCATGGTTTCCGATGACGGCGGAGGCTGAGGACTGACTGTCGGGCCCGGCGTTGAAGGTGGCGGAAGTGAACGAGTTGGCACCCGAAAGCGTGAGGGCGCCACCACCGGTTTTGGTCAGCGGGCCGCTGAGGATTGATCCTCCGGAAAAGGTGTAAGAGCCGCTGCCTGAAACGACGGTTTCCGATGGACTGACTCCCCCGGTGGCGACGGTGACCACCTCGCCGGTGGCCCCGGTGAAGTTGACCTGGTTGCCGGTGGCGAAGACATCGCCGGAATCCCAGTTGGCATCGGTGGTGTTCCAGTTGTTGTTTGGATTCGCATCGTCCCAGATCAGCTGGCCCGCGCCGGGCACGAAGACGGATTGGGAAAGCGCTGCCTCCGAGGTTCCCTGAAGGACGAGCTGGTAGGTGACGGTGCCGGAAGTCGGCGAGGAGTCGGTGGCCGAGGTCTGGGCCAGGGTGTAGGTGCCGATCGGCGAGCCGTTGCGACGGAGTTCGAAGCCCGTGAGTCCGGGAATGCCATTCGGCGGCATCTCCCAGGAGAGCTGGACCGAGTGCGCGTTGCGGGTGGCGGTGAAACTCGGACCAGTGACGAAGCCATCCTCGGCGAGATTCCATGAAGCAGGGATGCTGACCCCGAGATAACGCATCGCCGTGGCAGGAACGGCGGCGTGACCAGGGGAGGCGGTGCTCACTCCGACTGGAACTCCACCACCGGAAACGATGAAGAAGATGGTCCTTTCGTCGGATGATTGGCCGCCATGGCTGGTGCCGATGCCGCCGTGGTCGGTGGTGAGGAGGATCAGCCACTGCTCACTGGCATACTGGGGTCGCGAGGTGACCGCTGTGAGGACATTTCCGATCAGGGTGTCCACGTTGGTGATCGCCGTCATGTAGGCCGGAACCGTGGTGGAGAATCCGCTGGCATGGCCCGCTCCGTCCACTTGATCGAAGTGAATGAACATCACGTCGGGATCAGTCGAGCCGAGCTGAGCCACCGCCTTGGTGGTCACATCGGCATCGCGGGTCGGATAGGAGGAGCCGATGCCTTTGGTGTGGTGGTCCACCCAGGTAGGTTGGGCGGCAATCAGGTAGTCTTCCACCCATCCCCAGCTGGAGATCGAGCTGACGAAGGTGGCCGGGGCCGACTCTTTCAATCGACGAGCGAAATGAGGTGCCTGGCTGGCAAGATAGGAGCCGGGAACGGTGGGTTGCTCATAGGCCGGAGTGGAATTGCTGACGACGTTGTGTCGGTTCGTCCAGGTGCCGGTGAGGATGCTGGCCCAGCCGGGTCCGCTGATCGTCGGTTGTTGGGTGGATGTTCCAAGCGAGCCACCTGCGTGGGCGTTCCAGGTGACGGTGCCGTTGGCGATGAGGCTCGCGATGTTCGGCGCGTTTCCGGTGGTGACCTGCTGCCGGAGCGCGTCAGGACGCAGGCCATCGATGCCGATCACGAGGACGCGCTTCCCTCCATAGGGATTGGAGGTGCCTGGCCCGGCCTGGGCGGGCAGCGCGACGATCAGCCAGGAGGACAGGAAAGCGGCAATGGATCTGAATAGGATCATGCGTCAACGAATGGGATTCGCATGAACCATGCAGTCTTGCGGTTCCAATGGAATGGCACGATTGCCAGATTTATTGGCAATCGTGCCAGCCATGGAATTGGAATCCTCTCACTTCGTTGCCTTGACTCTGGCAAACAGGGTGGTGTCGGTGCCCAAGGGGATCTCCACGACGATTTGATCCGGATCGGTGCTGTTTTCGGTCAGAGTGAAGCTGACGGATTTCCCGCCTGCGGTGACGACGGTGGTTCCGGCAGTGGAGGGAATCGCCACCGGGGTCCAGTCGCCGAGCGTGCTGCCGAACTCCACGAACTGGGTGGTGTCCGTTTCCGAATCATCACGACGGCTGAAGGTCAGGGTCAGGTTTGTGGCATCCTTCGCGACCGTTGGCAGAATCGCGGACGAGTTTCCGAGTGGATTGCCATCGAACATGTATTCGAGAAGGTTGGCGATGCCGTCCCGATCCGGATCATCGGAAGGGCCGTTCTCCTTGCCTGCGGTTCCATCGAGGCCCTTCGCGGTGGCCCACGAGGTGAAACCAGCCACCTGGGTCAGGATCGCCTGGGTGGAGGTGTAGGTGACGGCGTAACCCGATGGAACCGTGGCGAAGGTGCCCGACAAGGTGCCGGTGCATTCCGCAATGACATAGGATGGCTGGGTGAAGCCGCCGGAGAGCAGGCTCACGGTGACGGCCGAGCCAGCACCGAGGGTGAGGTTTCCGGTGACGACGAGCTTGTCGGAAACCGCTCCGTCCACCTCCGTTGCCAGAGTGCCATCAAGGTTGGTGGCGGCACCGATGCTGAGAGTGCCCGCGCTGTCGCCGGGGGCGACCGCTCAGATAGGAAGAGCGGCGCGACGGGCAAGAGTGCAGATC
>JAIXVN010000587.1 GCA_027483005.1 Verrucomicrobiaceae bacterium | reverse complement strand
TTCAAGGGAACACAGAAACCCGGGTTCTTTGCTTGAAACTGAACACTGAAAACTTGAAACTCATCGCGCATGCGCGGTGTCGAAGTCCGCGATCTGATCAAGGATGACATCGGCGAGGTGGCGTTCGGTGCCGATGGCGGAGGAGTAGTAGAGGGTCTTCTCCCGAAGGTGGTGGGGATTGTGGCGGAAGACCTCGCGCTGTGAGGCGGCGGGGCCGACCTCGGGCTCGATGCCGAGCATGACCGGGATGTCCTGGTAAGAATGAAGCCCGTCGGAGATGAAGAAAGGCACCACCACCACATTGGGCGTGGTCGCGAGCTCGTCCCACTTGGCAATGAAGGGCTGCTCCTCCATGTAGGCATCGGTCACGTGCGCGTATCCGGCATCGGAGGCAATGATCAGGTCGACCTGATCGCGGATCGCCTTGGTGGAGTTCTGGTTCAGGCCGGTGCCGTGGCCGGTGATGATGAGGGTGGTGTTGGCGGGATCGATGTCGGGTGCGACCTCTTTCGCACGGCGCAGGATCAGGCCGGTCATCGAGGGGTGGACGCCGACCGGGAGGCAGTAGTGGAAGGTTTTTCCCCGGACGGAGGTGGTGGGGCCGGTCAGCTCGAGTTCGCGCGGGATCACATCCTGGGTGAAGTAGCCCTCACTGATGAAATCGGGGACCACGTAGATGTCGGTGCAGTCGGTGAGATACCAGGCCTCGCGCATCGACGGTTCCTCTTTCCAGAAGCAGCAGTGGACCTCCTTGAACAGGCCACGGCGGCGGATCTCGTCGGCGTGGTCGAAGTAGGGCGTGGAGGAATCCGGGTTTTCAGTGGAGCCATGGCCGACGATGAGGAGGGCACTGTGGGGCTTCGGGGTGATCGGCATGCAGGTATTAAGGGTGGAAAATCGAAATCCCCAAATTCGAATTTTGGGCTTTTCTCGGCCGGGAAACGGTTCAGCGGTCGGGGGTGCCGTTCCTGTTCGCGACCCTCCAGCTTTGGATCGACGAGTCCGCCCGCAGCGGGCCGGAAAACATGGCGGTGGACGAGTGGCTGTTGGCGACCGTGGAGGAGCCGGTGCTGAGGGTTTATCGCTGGGAGGGAAACTGGGGCAGCCTGGGGTATTTCGGTTCGATCGCGGAGGCGCTGGAAACCTTTCCCGGCGTGAACTGGGTGCGCCGCTGGACCGGCGGCGGGCTGGTGGATCATCGCGACGACTGGACCTACACGCTGGTGGTGCCGATCCGTGACCCTCTGGCCAGGCGGCGCGGCGCGGAAAGCTACCGGCTGATCCATGAGGCCCTGGGCCAGGTTCTGGAAAGCGGTGACCTGCGGCTCAGCTCAGGCCGGGAGGTCACCGGAGCGGCGGCCTGTTTCGAGAACCCGGTCGAGCATGATCTGGTGGATGCTGCGGGGAGGAAGCGGGCCGGTGCGGGCCAGCGTCGCACGAGGACCGGGCTGCTGCATCAGGGCTCGGTGGGCGGGCGGTTGGAAATAGGGCCGAGCCACGAACGGGCGGAGGCTCTGGCGGTGGCTTTGGCTCCGGACGTTCGGGATTTTAAGGAGAAACCTAGTGCTGAAGAAATTGGCAGACTGGAGAAGCGATACAGGGAAGCGGGCTGGACGGAGCGGCGCTGAAAGGCAGGGACCTTTCTCCGAAAGGTCCGGCGGGGGGCGGCTCACCTGACGGATCGACAGTCGAAAGGCTCTGGCAGCTCACCCCCGCCGGACCGCCCGGAGGTCGGGTCCCTGCCTTGTCGAAAATAGATGCGGGAAATCCTTGCTTCCGGTCGCGGAATGGAAAAGTTTCCCGCCGTCACGGGGCGTAGCTCAGCCTGGTAGAGCGCGTAGTTTGGGACTACGATGTCGTCAGTTCGAATCTGGCCGCCCCGACCACTCTTCCCTTTGGAACGGTTTGAAGTTTCAAGTATTCAGTGTTTCAGGGAGAGGACTCGTCCGCGCTGCGGGCTCGAAGCTGATTCGATCCGAACAGGGGGCCAGTGAGGAAATTTCGAACTTGTGCTCTTCGCCTTCTTCCCCTGAGCCCCGGCCCCTGAATCCTGGGCACTCAATCTTCAGGGCTCGATCGCCCCGATGGCGGTGCCTGCCGACAGGCCTTCGTGTTTGCCGATGAAGAGGTTCGACTCGAACACATTGCCCGGGGTGGGACCGAAGTTCCAGGTTCCCCGTCCGCCTTCGGAGACGAGGAGAAGGTTGT
Source organism: Verrucomicrobiaceae bacterium (assembly GCA_027483005.1). GTDB lineage: Bacteria > Verrucomicrobiota > Verrucomicrobiia > Verrucomicrobiales > Akkermansiaceae > Luteolibacter. The sequence continues at coordinate 3,675 of JAIXVN010000587.1, read as the reverse complement.
TGATAGGTGCCCGCTTTGGAGAAGGCCGAGAGGAAGAGGCAGGCGGAAAGGATCTTGGCGGAAACGCGAATGGGATGAGGAAGCGGTAGCAGGCGGCGGGCCACCCGCTGCGGGCCTTCATCGGAGCAGCTCCCTGAAGGATTGGATCACTTCACACGCGAAAGCCTTGGAATGCCGCGCTGGAGGAGCTGCTTGTCAACGGCGCTCGTGGTGGCTTCGTCGAGCTGGACGGTGAGGTTCTCATCTTCGAATTCAATCGAGTGAAGCCCATCGCTGCCCTTCTTGAAAGCCTCCGCCAGTGACTTCATGTCGCGGATCTCCTGGCCGTTGACCCTCCTGACCACGAGGTTCCGAAGACGCTCGTAGCCGATGGTGGCGGGGGTGGCGATGACGCCGCTGAGGAAGACGATCCGGTCGGCCCTGGCTTCGTATTTCTCGGGGTTCTCCAGTGCGTCAATGAGGTTGAGCGGGGCCCGTGATCTCCAGTCCTCGCCAAAGGCCTCGAGCAGTGGCTTGGAGAGTTCCTGGAAGATCAGGCCGCCTTTGACGACATAGTTCGGGGCTTGGTTGAAGGTGTAGCTGGGCACCAGCTTCTTGGATTCATCGCTGCGGGTCAGCGTGACCGCGAGCTTGAGTGGCTTGCCGTCGCGGAGAATTCCGAGGCTGACCACCTCGCCGGTGCTCCTCTCACCGCGCACGAGATGGCTCCAGAACAGGCTGCCATAGGTCGGGTGGGGGTAGTAGCCGCGGCGGTCGATGGCGTGCTCGCCGATGGAAAGCAGGACGTCTCCCTTGAGGATGCCGGCGGTCTCGGCGGCACCGCCTTTCTTGACGTTGGAGATATAGAGTCCGCCCTGGTCGTCGGAGAGTTTCAGCCATTTCCGGAACGAGGGGTCCTCGGTGCGGGCGGTGTTGATGCCAAGGCTGGGAAAGCCGGCGTAAGGCGTGGATTTCGCGGCCTGGAGGAAGCGGGCGAGCAGTTCGGTGGAGGTGACATCGCTGAGCTGGTCCTTGGCATTGTAGCTGGCAAGAAGTCCGGCGAGCTTCCCCTGATGAAGGACGGGCAGCGAGAAGCTGCTGGCGGCGCTCTGCATGGAGGCCTTCACCTCGAAGGTGAGGAAGAACTGGCCCTCGAGGAAATTGGTGATGACATCGACGCTCTGCAAACTGCCGGCTGTTAGAAGCGGCATGCCGTTCTCCTCGACCTGGAGGATGTCAACCGTATCCCCGATCCTCGGCGGGGCCGCGAGTTCGAGAGGAATGGTGCCCTCGAAGAACTTCGCTCCCTTTTCGTCATCGGCCGGGCCGAGCAGGGCGAGGTTGGCCTCGAAGTCCACCGCGATCACTTTCGCCGGAAGCATGCGGGTGCCGTCGGTGGACTCGAATTCGAGATAAGTGGCATCGGCCACGAGCTCGCCGGTGGTGAGGACCTGGTTCTTTCCGACAATGGGCGCGAGGGCCCGACGCTGGCCGGGCGGGTTCTTCTCCCAGGGCTGGCTGGGGTTCCAGGACTGAAGGGTAGAGTTGATCCGGACAACCGATTGCTTCAAGGCGCTGCGATCCTCGACGGGCTTCGGGGCGCTTGCGGCGGGAACTGCGGACGGCGCGGCGGCTTCCTGCTTCGGGGGCTCGCACGCGGTCAGGGCGAGCGCGAAGAGGACGGGGGCGGAGTATCTCATGACGCGGAAAAGCAAGTGGGACAGGGGAAGGCGGATCAGTCCTCGAGGTTGGAGAGCTGCTCGATGTCGTAGGCCTGCTGGACGCGCTTGGTGGCGGCCTCGGCTTCTCCGGACGGGATCACCAGCGGGCGCTCGGCTCCGAAGAGTTCGATGACGAAAAACTCGGGCTTCTCCTTCGGGTGCAGAAGTTCGTTGGCATGCTTCAGGTCCTTCACCTCGATGCCGTTGATCTTGTCAATGGCATATCCGGCGAAGTCCGAAAGCTGGCTGGTGAGCGGATCGCTTTCGATGCGTGTCAGCACCACGATGTCCGGGCGCTTCTGGAAAATGCCCTTCGGCACATAGTCTCCATAAAGTCGGCGCAGGGTGACGTCGTCGAACTTCGAGGCGGCGAAAAGGTTCGTATCGAGGGCCTGGAAGACGAGCCCGGCGAACATGATGTAGCGCGGCTTCACTTCGTACTGGATGGCATACATGCGCGACCACGAGAGCGGCTTCAGGGTGATCTCAAGGTCCTTCGGGACGCCTTCCCTGAGGATGCGCATGGCGACCTTGTCCCCCGCGAACTTGCGCTCGACGATTTCATGCATGTCAACGTCCTCGCCGTCGATGGTGACCATTCCGGCGCTATCGACCTGCTTGCCATCAAGCGACAGCAGGATGTCCCCGGGCTTGATCGCTCCATCGCAGGAACCGGTGGGAGTGACGTTGGTGATGAGCACGCCGGTGTTGTCGTCGGGCAGCTTCAGGGCTTTGCGCATCGCCGGGTTGAAGAGCGGGAAATCACCAAGGCCGAGTTCGGCATAGGAGTCATAGCGGCCATCTTCAACATCCTTCAGGAAGCGCTTCACGACCGGTGTGGGGATGATGTAGCCGGTGTTGTCTGCCTGACGCAGACCCTGGAAGGCGACGCCAACCACCTTGCCATCCTGCACGACGGGACCACCGGAATTGCCGGGGTTGATGGCGGCATCGATCTGCACGATGAGGTGTGAATCCGCGCGGGAGTGGGAGTAGGCGCTGAAGTCGATGCGGGAAACGACGCCGCGTGTCACGGAAAGCCGGTCGCCGCCGATCGGGTAGCCGATCACGCGGACCTGGGTTTCCAACTGCGGCACCTCGCCGAAGGCGAAAACCGGGAGCTTTTCAAAGTTGGTGAAATCCTCGACCGAAAGAATCGCGAGATCGCAGTCGTGTGCGATGAACTCCACCTTGGCCGCATACTTCTGCGGGCTGCCGTAGATGTTGAGCAGAATGCGGCGGCCATTCGAAACGACGTGGGCATTGGTGAGGATGCGGTTCCTTCCAATGATGAAGCCGGTGCCGATCCCGCCGCTGAAACGGCCGGCGTTCCAGGGAGTCGAGTAGTCGGGGACTTGTGAGGCGACTTCGATCCGGACGACGGACTTGTAAATGTCGGCCGGAGCCTCGCGGGCGGGAGCTTCGACCGGCGGGGTCGTTTGAGCCGACGCGGAGGAGATGAGGAAAAGACCGGCAAGAAAGGATCGAGCAGCTGACATCGCAGCAGAGGCTAGGGAAGGCGCGAGGAGGAGAAAGCACGAAATTCCGGGGTGGCCGGGACGCTTTCCAGAATTCAGGGCGCTGCTGAGATCTTCCGGGTCTCGATGGACCCACTGATGATGCGTCCCTCGGAATCGGTGCCGCCGTCGGAGTGGATTTCGCAGATCAGTTCGACCTTCGCGCCGCCCGGGATCGCCGGGTGGATGAGGCGGTAGGTATTGGCCTTGCTGCTCCAGCCGGTGAAGCCGTCGTGAACATCGATGCCGGCGGGAGTGCCGTTGATGAGGAGTTTGGCGGAGCGGATGGCAAGGCCGTGGGCTCCCTTGAGATAGGTGAAGGTGATGGGAAGTTCGTCCGCGGGCTTGGAGGCGAGTGCTTTCGAAATATCGAGGACGAGAGGTTTGAATTCGGCGGTGATCGTGGCGGGCGACCAGTTGCCGAGTTCGGCGGAGTCTTCCCACCAGTAGTTGACTCC
>JAIXVN010000636.1 GCA_027483005.1 Verrucomicrobiaceae bacterium | reverse complement strand
TGCCTTCGGATTTCTCCAGAAGGCGTTTCGAAACCTCCTCCGAGCTCCCGGCTTTCACCAGCTCCAGGCTGACCTGACCATGGTGCTTCAGCCGCTTCAGATACTCCTCGATTCCCTCCTTGGCATAGCCCAGGGCAGGTTTTCCGGCAGCAAGGATCAGCAGGCGCATGGCGCACCCTTTTGTCTGATCGATGGGATGGGTTAAAGGAAAACCACAGTTGCTTCGATGACGATCCTGCTTTCCTCGATGTGAGAGGTAGAATTCCAGGTAGATTGGGGACCTTTTGAGGGGCGTGACTGCAAGCCGAAAAGCGGTATTTTGGATATCCGAAGTTCTCAAGCGGCAATCCTTTCCAATGCAGGGATATCTGTTTCAAAACCGACAAATGGACGGCTTTGCAACCGACAAATGGACGCGGATTTTCCTCATGACCCGAGAACCCTTGCCGTCGCCTTGCGGACCGCGTTGGCGGATACGCCGGTGGTGTGTCTGCTGGGGCCACGGCAGTGCGGAAAGACGACGCTGGCGAAGACAGTGGAGTCGGACCGGGCCTACGTCACGCTGGATGAGGAAAGCTACCTGAATACGGCCACCCAGGACCCTGATGGCTTCGTGGATCGTCTGCCCAAGCGGGTGATCCTGGATGAAGTCCAGCGTGCTCCCGGCCTGCTGACGGCGATCAAGGCCCCGAAGATCCATCTGGTCGACAGCGGCCTCGCGGCCACGCTGGCGGACCTTTCCGCGCCGGACTGGTTGTCGCGCCTGGACCGGATGGGGCATTTGCTGAAGTCCTTCGTGGTGCAGAAGATCCATGCCCAGGCGGCGTGGACGGATCCGGACCTGCGGCTCTGGCACTATCGGGACAAGGATCAAGTGGAAGTCGATCTGGTGATGACCCGCGGCGAAAAGGTCTGGGGCGTGGAGGTGAAAGCCAGCCGCTCGTTGGATCGGAATGACGGAAAAGGCCTGGACCGCCTGGCCGCTCAGTGCGGCGCGGATTTCCAAGGTCGCTGCGTCCTCTACGACGGCCGTGACGTCCTGCCGATCCCGGGCTCTCCGCATCTTGCGGTGCCATTGCGGATGCTGTGGGATCTCTAACAGCCTCACTCGAAGAAGCCGAAATGGCGGTCGATCTCGCGACGATTGCGCTTGGTCGGGCGGCCCTGGTCGCCTTCTCGGAGCAGTCGCTCGCGCTTTTCCTGAAGATGGAGGCGGTTGGCTTCGAGGATCTCCGGAGAGGTCGTTTCCTCGTAGCAAGCCTGGGCCTGCGGGGCTCCGACGCGCTGGTCAAGGAGGCCGAGGATCGTGACCGAACGGGCACCCGGACCCTCGTAGAACGGAACTTCCAACCTGTCGCCGACGTGCAGGGCCGTGGCGGGCTTCACCGGGTGGCCGAGGCGCTTGATTTTTCCACCCTCGCAGGCGGTCGCGGCGGCGGAGCGGGTCTTGAAAAATCGCGTCGCCCACAGCCACTTGTCCGCGCGCACGGAGTCGGCCATGACGTTCAGGATTTCGGAGCCAGCCGGATGCAGTCGGTATCGACCTCGAAGCCGAGATCCGGACGATGTTTCGCGACGAACTCACGGACGCTTTCGATCGCCGGATAGACCTGCTCGGTCTGGCCCATGAAGCAGCGGGCGTCGTCGATGAGGATGACGGATTTCAGATCGGCGCGGGAAAAGATGTGACCGAGCTCCTGCATGATCGGCGTGTCATCATCGCCGCGGGCGGTGTCGCCCTTCGAGTAATGGCCGTCGAGCCAGAAGAGGGTGGGGCCATCGAGCTTTGGCACGAGGGATTCGAGGACCTTGCCGCTGTCGCCCTGGAGGATCTCGATGTGGCGCTCGTTGATGAAGCGCTGCATGGCCCGCTCGTAGAAATGGGCGGCGAGCTCGATCGAGTAGAGCTGGCGGAAGTCGTACTTCATCGCCTCCATCATGTCGCCCTTGAAGGTGCCGGTCTCGACCAGGATTTCGAGGCCGTAGCGGTCTTTGAATTCACGGAGGACGCGCTGCTTGATGGCATGAGGAGGTGGGGAGGGCCGTCCCTTGGCCTCCCAGCGCCTGATGTCCTTCCAGTTCTTGAAGCGGCGATACAAACTCATGCGGGAAAGCCTGTCGCCCGCCAACGCGGGGATCAAGTTCCAACGGCGTGAGCCGAATTTCTTTCCTTGGAACTTGGCGGTTGGTCCTTGGAACTTCAGGTTTCCCCTGTGATCCGGGTGTGTCATGTGCTGGCCAGCGTGGGCGAGAAAGGTGGGCTCGAGAAGAATGTCATCGAGCTGGCGAATCGTCAGGCGGCCGCCGGCCTCGCGGTCGCGGTGGTGGCGGATGAAACCATGAGGACGCATTTTTCGCCGGAGGTGAGTTTTGTGCCGCATCGGATGGGCCGAGGGCGGATCAATCCCTTCAACCTGCTTGAACTCCGGAGGCACATTCTTTCCACCCGACCGCAGATCATCCACGCCCATGCCAACAAGGCTGGCGCGCTGGTGCGTGCGATCCGACGCTTCCTTCCCGGCATCAAGCGGGTGGCGACGATTCAGAACACGAAGTCCAGCAACCGCCCGTTCCGCGATTACGATGCGCGGATCACGGCCAGCGCCCAGGTGCGGGAGTCGTTGAAAGGGCTGCCTGCCACGGTGATCTGGAATTCGATCGCACCTGCGCCTGGCGGAACGAAGGAGGCTGCACTGGCAACGAAGCCGCCGTTGCCGGGAAATGGTGAGCCGGTGTTCTGCACGGTGGGCCGTCTGGTGCCGGCGAAGGGGATGGACCTGCTGTTGGAGGCGATGGCGCGGGTGCCGGGATTTTTCCTGTGGCTGGTCGGGGAGGGGCTGCAACGACCGCTGCTCGAATCCCTGATCGAGAAGCATTCCCTGAAGGATCGGGTCTGGATGGCCGGGCATCGCGATGATGCCGTGGGCCTGATGGGCTGCGCGGATCTTTTCATCGTGGCGTCACGAAATGAAGGCGGGCCTTACACGCTGGCGGAGGCGCTGCACATGCGCGTGCCCTGCATTTCGACGCGTGTCGGCTTTGCGGCGGAGTTCCTGCCGGATGAGGCCCTGATGGAGCCTGGTTCGGTTGATGAGCTGGAGCTCGGCTTGCGGCATGCCCTGGGTGACTTGCCCGGCCTGAAAGAACGCCTGGAGCCTTCCTTTCACCTCGTGGCGTCGGAGGTCACGCTGGAAGCGATGACTCGCAAGGTAAGCCGCGTTTATGAATCGCTCCTGCCAGGGCAGGGCGGGTCTGTTGGCTAGGTCTGGACGAATCGCTCCGACGGGCTTACACCAACGGCATGTCCGTTCGCACCCGCTTCGCACCATCCCCGACTGGCTACCTGCACGTCGGGGGCGCGCGCACCGCCTTGTTCAACTTCCTCTTTGCCCGTCATCACGGGGGAACCTTCGTGCTGCGGGTGGAGGATACCGACGAGGCAAGAAACACGACCGAGGCACGCGATGCGATTTTCACGGGACTGCGCTGGCTGGGGCTGGACTGGGATGAAGGTCCGGAGGCTGGCGGTCAGCACGGTCCGTATTTCCAGAGCGAACGCCGGGCGATCTACGACACCTGGTTCGAGGTGCTGCGGTCGAGGGGCCGGGTCTATGAGGACGGCGGCGCGTGGAGGTTCCGCTTCGAGCGCAAGCCGGTGATCATGCACGATCTCGTCTGCGGCGAGGTCACGATCAATTACGCCGACGAAAGCAACACGCCGGACATGGTGATCAAGCGCTCGGATGGCTCCTACGTGTTTCATTTCGTCAATGTCGTCGATGACCTCGAAATGAAGATCACCCACGTGATCCGCGGCGAGGACCACCTGATGAACACGCCGAAGCATCTGCAGTTGTTCGAGGCCCTGGGGGCCACTCCGCCGCTCTATGCCCACATTCCGCTGATCCAGAACCCCAACGGCTCGAAAATGTCGAAGCGTGATGAAGGCGCGGCGGTGGGAGATTACCCGCGCCAGGGTTTCCTGCCCCAGTCGGTGGTGAATTTCCTCGCCCTTCTGGGCTGGTCCTCGAAGACCGATGAGGAGGTGTTCACCCTGTTCCAACTGGTCGAACGTTTCTCGCTGGAGGCGGTCAATCGCTCGCCCGCGCGTTTCGATGCGGAGAAGTGCGCCTGGCTGAACCAGCAGCATCTGATGGAGCTTTCCGATGAAGCCTTTGCTGAAGCGGCAAAGCCGTTCGTCGAGTCCGCCGGTCTTCCGATCCATGGAGATTTCGAGGAGGTGGCGGCGACGGTGAAGGAAAAGGTCCGCCTGCTTCAGGAGGTCCCGGAGGCGATCAGTTTCCTCGTCCAGGATGAGTTCGCCTACGAGACGGAAGCGTTGGAGAAAGTGCGAGCGAATGGCCAGGCGGCCGAGTTGCTGCGTGCGCTCGCGTCGGCCTTCGCTGATCTAACGGAATGGTCTGCGGAGACGGCGAAGGGTGCGATTGCGGCCACGGCAACGTCCGCAGGGGCCAAGCCGGGTCAGTTGATGTTTCCGGTCAGGGTCGCCCTCAGTGGCAGATCCGGCGGTCCGGATCTCGGTGTCATCTTTTCCATTCTTGGCCGGGACCGCAGTGTCGCCCGCTTGAACCGCATCTGCGAGGTCCTCGCGCTTTGACCGATGAGTGAACTGTTCTCATTCGACGACCTGCTGTCCCGTCAGACCCTGGATGCGGGTCATGACAAGCCGGCGCGTCTCGCCGTGATCGGCCATCCGGTCGCGCATTCGTCCTCGCCTGGCATGCATCAACCGGCGCTCGACGCGCTCGGAATCGAGGCCCGATACATCAAGGTGGACGTGCCGCCCGGGCACGTGGCGGAGGCTTTTTCCAGGATGAAGGCCCTGGGTTTCATCGGCTGCAATGTGACGGTGCCCCACAAGTTCGAGGCGCTGGCGGCCTGTGACCACGTGCATCCTGAGGCGCGTTCCCTTGGTGCGGTCAACACGATCCGTTTCGATGAGAATGGACTTCAGGGGTTCAACACGGATGGTCCTGGATTCGTCCGCGCCATCGCCGAGGACTTCGGGTTTCCCTTGTCATCGTTCAGCGTGTTGATCGTCGGAGCGGGCGGTGGGGCCGGGCAGGCGATCGCCACCCAGTGCGCGCTTCAGGGAGTCCCCAGGCTGGTGTTGGTGAATCGCTCGCTGGACAAACTGGGGCCACTCACCGAGCGACTCCGTGCCCTCGGGCCGGCGACCGCTTTGAGTGCCATGTCATTCGAGGATGCCGAATTGGAGGCCGCTTGTCTGGGCTGTGACCTGGTTGTCAACACGACCTCCGTGGGCCTGAAGTTGGATGACGGCTCACCCCTGCCAGGGCATTGCCTGCGTTCCGGACTCTGCGTTTATGATACGATCTACCGACCTGCGGTGACTCCTTTGCTGGCCGCCTCCAAGGGGGTCGGGGCGAGAACCGCCAATGGGCTTTCGATGCTTCTCCACCAAGGTGTGCTGGCCTTCCAGCACTGGTTTCCCCAGACCGATCCACTGGCAGTCATGCGCCAGGCCTTGTATCATTCCTCCGGCGACGGCGGTTGAGCGGGATTCTTGATGGCCGCCTCCTCCTCGGCTGCCTGTTCCTCCGAAAGAGGCGCGAGCCCGGGTTCGTCGATCGCGAGCCAGTGGCAGGCGATCACCTTTTCGATGGTGAAGACCCTGCCTTTCTTGTCCTCCTGTCTTCGGATCCTCGCCCTGATCCGGATCATTTCCTCGGGATCGAAATTCTTGATCGAGCCATCGAACGGACTCTTGCGGGATCTTCTGGCATTGAATGCGGCGGCAAGAAGTCTGCCATCGTCGCTGCTGCGGGGGATCAGGAATTCCGGTGAAGCATTTCCGGGATCCCAGGGATAGCCGAACCTTGGACTGTAGAGGACGAGACTGAGCTGATCACTGCGCAGTTTTTCATCGTTCAGTTTCAAGCGCGCCATGAGCCGGAACTCGCCGACTTCGCCGCCATTTCCTGCGAGGAACAATGGCCATGGCTGATCTCCATAGCGGACGAACTGCTCCCAATCGAGCCGCCATTCCCCATCTTCCTTGTGAAACACAGCGTCGAGCTTCCGGCCGTCAACCACTTCCCATTCGGAAACGATGGCCGGCCCCGTCTCCAGCCTGAGGAGGCGGCGTTCGACGATTTTCACGTCCACCGGAGTGACCTGCAGGAGTGGATTCATCGCGTAAAACCGCGCCATTTTTCCGGCCACGTTGATGGGCTTCCAAACGTATTGGTTGCGCTGTTCCGGAGCACTCGATGCCAGGAATCCACCGAGGGATTGGCTGCACTGCGGCAACGCATCCTCGAGGATCGCACGTTCCTCGTCCCCGAGTTCGTTCGGGACGTTGATGGGGGCTCGGACCTGCGTGCCCAAGCGGTCGTCCTCCTTCCAGAAATGGCGAGCGGCGAAGGCCAACAGCATGACCAGGAGCAGCCAGGCCACGACGATCTTGAACACAAGCGGGTTCTCCCGGCGCTTCCTGACCGACCTTTTCTGGGGCAGGGCGGATTCCACCACCGCTGTGGAGGGAGGGGTCTCTGGTTCCGGGGATTGGATCGGCTGCACGGCCTTGGCCGGCTGAGGAGCTTCGCCGAATGTGGAGGGATTCTGTCCGCATTTTTCACAAATGCGGCCGTCGTCGACGAGGGGCGACTGGAACAAATGGCCGCATCGACCGCAATGGAACCATCCGAGGGCTTCTTCGTTCACGTGGGAAGTTCTAAGGGGTGACCCAGCCTTTGTGAAGCACGTCCAGCACCACCCATTGATTCAAGGACGCACCGGCTGGTCCGCGCGTCAGTCGGAGACGCATCGCCTGCTGGGTCGGTTTGTCTGAAAACACCGCCTTTTCGTTGAAAATCTCCGCCAGGGCGGCTGCTGCTGGACTTCCATTTGGCACATAGCCCCAGAGGATGTCGTCCGTCGTGTTGAATGTCAGTCGATAGGCCCGGTACTGGCTCTCTGGAAAGGTCTGGGAGTAGTAGCTGATCGGCGACATGATCACTCGCATTTCCGCCTTCCTGATCTCGGGGCTTTTCATTTCCTCGAAGGTCTTTGAGCCGAGACCCAGTGTCGCCTCCCAATCCACCTGCATCCTGCCATCTTCCCTGACGAGAAAGACCTGATAGCGGCTGAAATCCGACCTGGTGCCCAGAATCACCACATAGGGCAGCTTGCCCACCGAGGCATAGGAAATCTCATCGCTTTCGGAAACGGTCCAGTCCGGCGGTACATTCCACGACCTCCAATCCTTCGCCAACCTTTCTTTCAATGCGTCAGCATTCCGAATCACCGGCAACGCCTCCTCCAAGGTCCTTGCCCGGGCATAGGTTTTCAGCGCTTCCTGAATTTCGCCCAGCACTTGGGCCGGGTTTTCGGAGAAGTACACCATCGGGTCATCCACCGCCACCAGATCGTCCACGACCTGAATGGATTGGTAGGATTCCGCAGTCCGATCCTGATCCTCGTCGGTCAGCAGAGGTTGGATGGCGAGGCCGATGAGAACCATGGCCAGCACGCCTCCTCCAGCCCACCAGATCCAGCGTGTCGAATGCCCGCTGATCTTGCCCCATTCCGCGGAGAAAATCTGCGCATGGTCCCTGGGTTTGGAGGTTCTTGGTTGCAGGGGCGGCAGGGAATCACCCCGTGCAACGCCTGGGGCAGGCTCCTGGCTTTCCAGTCGGACGATCCCCTTGCCGTGCTCGATGATCTGGATGCTGGGTTTTTCGTCGTGCTTGTTGGCTGGGCGGCCGGGATTTACGGATTCAATGCGGAGGCCTTTCGATCTGGCAGGGGTTGCCGGCTCTGCGATCTTGGCGCGTGGCTCCGGACGAATGGCTCTGGCCTGCGGCAAGCCCTGGGCGACGAGGAGGTGGGCGGGTTCCCCTTCGGAAGACTCCAGAAAGTCCGGATCATCCCATTCCAACGCATCATGCGTCAATGTTTCGGCGGTGGGATGGGGTTCTGGCATGGGAGACCTGACGGGAAACTTCATCGACCCTTCTTCGAACGCAAGCCGAGATACTCAGTCACCAGCCAATCGCCGGTCGAGGGCCTCCTCCATGGCTTTCTCCACCAGGCGGGCGGCCAAGGCCTCCGTCGCATGGTCCAACCGCTGAACGGCCGCCTTCAAGGGATTCGCCGATCCACTGGTCAGTGCTGCCCTCACGGCATCACTCGCAGCCT
>JAIXVN010000108.1 GCA_027483005.1 Verrucomicrobiaceae bacterium | reverse complement strand
GGAAAATCCAACAGTTTGTTGGAGTTGGACAGCAGGGCCCCGAGTTCGGCTTGAATGCTCGGCTCGTCGGGATTCAGCCGGGTCCCGCGCTCGAAAAAGGCACGTCCCCGGCGGATGGAGTCCCTCCAGGCCTCGCGTCGTCTCAGGGCCGGCAGATCGGTCCTCGTCAGGTAATCCGAGGCACTGTTGTAGGCGAGGTGCCAGCCACCCGTCGTCCAATAGTAAGGCGTGTTCGGGGCCAGGTCCACGATCAGGTCGTAGGTCTCTGCCAGCTCGCTCCACTCCCTTGCCTCGAAATGCGAGAAGGCTTTCAAGTTGAGGAAGGTCGCCACCAGCGTCCGCAGGCCACCAAGAGCGACGGCGGCACTGGTCTGGCCGATCTTTTCGCGGGTCGCCGTCTCCACCGGTTTGGCCAGCAAGCCGTCGGAGCGGAACTCCCTGGTCAACGGTGCCTCCCAGCTCATGCGCAAGCCACCCGCCGCCAGCAGGCTCAGCGCGAGGATCACGTGTTTACGGCGGGCTTTCATGGCTCAGAACTCCTTGTCTGAAAAGACGAACCACGAGGCGATGGTGTAAACCGCCACATAATACAGCCCGGCCAGCGTGAGTTTCACAAACTGGATGAGCTGCATCGTCTTGCCCTGGATCACGGCGTCGATGACGTTGAAGAGCTGGAAATCCGGAAACACCAGGCTGACCGACATCGCCAGGTAGCGCGACGCCGCCGATGTCCCGGCCTCGCCTCCTTCGAAGTAGAAGTCCCGCGCATCCGCCTGGAAGTGGCCGATGAAGTAGATCAGGAAACTCACCACCGTGGTGAACAGCGTGCTGCTCGAAAAGGTGGAGATCAGCAGCGCGATCGCCGCCATGATCGCCGACCGGATGAAGACCGCCGCCACCGCGCCCTGAAGCGCCCAGGTCGGGCCCTGCGCCAGTGTGTCCTGCCGCAGCGACTCGATCGCCGCCGCATCCCAGCCGCGCGACTGCCCGAGAGAGGCCTGTACCTCCAGCACGATCGAAAGCCGCACTTGGAGCATGATGACCATCAGCAGGTCCATCAGCGCCAGCGAGACGAAGAGCAACAGCAGCACGCCCATCAATTTTCCCGCCAGGTAGTCCAGCCGTGGCACCGGTTTCGCCAGGATGGTGTAAAGCGTCCGGTCCTCCACGTCCTTCGGCAGCAGCAGGGCGGTGGAAACGATGCCCATCACCACCGAGAACAGCGTCATCGGCCCCAGCGACCAGCTCTTGATCAGGCGCAGCAGGTCCATGCCGTTGTCGCCCAGCGCCTCCGGCCCGCTCTGTTGCGGCAGGTTGAAGAAGTTGCTGGCAATTCCGATCACCGCGAAAAATCCGAGGAAGTAGAACACCTTCATCCGCACCAACTGCGTGAAGGCATGGCCGGCGATCACTGCCAGCCGGCGGACACGGGAAAACGGAATGGATTTTCTGGCGGTCATGATTCGTCTCCCGAGGTTTCACGCAGGAACAGGCGCTCCAACGTGGTTCGTGGTTTGCCGGAGCGCAGCCATTCGGCCGAGCCGGAGCGCTTCACCAGCGCCTCGATCTCCGCCACCAGCTCCGGCGGCGCGTCCTTCAGGATGATCTCCGTCTGGTCCTCGATCGCGATCAGGTCCTGCAAGCGACCCGACTTCACGATCTTCCCCTTGAAAATGATGCCCACCTGATCGCAGACCTCCTGCACCTGTTCGAGCAGATGCGAGCACAGGAACACCGTGATCCCACGGTCGCGCAGCTTCAGGATCAGGTCCCGGATCTGTCGCGAGCCCAGCGGATCCACCCCGGCGGTCGGCTCGTCCAGAATCACGAGCCGCGGCTCCTGCACCAGTGCCTGGGCCAGGCCGATGCGCTGCAGCATGCCCTTCGAGTAACCGGCGATCCGGCGATCGCGCGCGCCTTCCAAATCCACCAGCGCCAGCAGCTCCGACACCCGGTCCTTCAGCACCGCCCCGCGCAGGCCGCAGAGCTTTCCGTAGAATTCGAGGGTCTCCGCACCGGTGAGATGCTTGTAGAAATAGGGGTTCTCCGGGAGGAAACCGACGTCCTCACGCGAGTCCACCTTCAGCGAGTCCTTGCCGAAAATCGAGCAGGTCCCGGAGGTCGGCACCACCAACCCCAGCAGGGCCTTCATCGTGGTCGATTTCCCGGACCCGTTCGGGCCGATCAGCCCATAAACCTCGCCGGCCTCGATCGTGATCGACACATCGTCCACCGCACGCAGCGGCTGACGCTTCAGGGAGGTCTTGAAGTCCTTCACCAGGTGGCGGATTTCGACGGCGGGCACGACCCCACTATCGGCCCTCCGGCGACCGATTGCCAATGACGAAGGAGAGAAATCTGGCGGTGGATCCTGGGTTGCACCGGGAGTTTCCCCGATTGGAACGGCCGCATTTCAAACATCAAGTCCAGCCTGTTAGGATATCTGCGCCTCCCAGAGGCCATCAAGTTCACTCACGCTGCTCGCCCGCTTCGAGGATTCCATTCCTTCCTTTCACACCAGGGATTCAGGCAGCAGCCGGCCACTTCGCGCTGAGCATGGGGTCATGGATCGTCATCGGGCCGAGTCGGGGCGTCGCTCCCGTCGTTCCAGCACCAGATGGCGGGAGCCTCCTCAGCCGCAGGATTTCTTGCAGACGGGATGAGGGCAGGCGGCATGACCCGGGCCGTCCTCGCGTCCAAAGCAGGAGCATGGCTGCGGGTATCCCCAGGCCCAGATCGTATTGATCCAGGCGGTGGAGCGAGTGATTGGTGATCTGCTCGACCTTCTGGCGGGTAGGCAGCCCCTGGTCACGCAGCCGACGGTTCATCTCCAGTTGCGCATTCATGACCGCCTGTTCCGTGTTCAGGGTGTTCAGGGCAATGATGATGATCAGGCCGATGAACGAGATAAAGAAGCCACAGCAAAACCAGCCAGAAGCATTGCGCCCCTTGGAGTTCGCGATCAAGGCGCGGATTGGCCCCCATGAGGCCCAAGAAGACAAGTGGTCCAATCCCATCCCTAATGCTTGAGCCGTTGAGGGATCCACCAGCAAATGCCAAATCAAACCGTGATCTCCTGCATTTTGTTTGTCCCCATCGGTCTGAACGTTGCCGCCGCAGTGAATCACGGCACCGACCATCCGGACGGGTTGCGTGAGGCGAATGAGACCCTCGGGCAATCACTCCCGCACGCTGGTGCTGCCCACCGCCAATGGGACGATGCCGATGGGACGATGCCGATGATTGCGCCTAGCGGGCGGTCATCGCATCGTCAAAGGCCGGCATGAAACTGCCGCCATCCGCGCTGGCCCCGCGCTGCGGATCGTTGGCGATGCTCCAGTGTTTCCCATCGAATGAACTCACGAGCTGCGACTTCGTCACCTGGTTCACCGAACCATGATTCGCCGCGTTCGACTGGCCCGCGACAATGAAAACCTCGCCCACGCCGACATGTTCCACTGCGGTTTCGGCAACTGTCTCGTCATCTTGCACTCCGCGCACCTCCACCCGATGCCACACCGCGCCTGGCTTCGTCTCCAGCTCCACAGCGATGCCTCCACCGGAATCGGGCGATATGAAACTCTCCCAAGCCATTCCAGCAGGATCGCCGCCGTTCGCGATCACTCGGCCTTGCCGCTCATTGGCGCCTACGCCCGCTGAGCCATGCCCCAGGATGCGTCCTTCGTCAGCCGTGTGCCTTTGGAAAACCTGATGGTCCAGCGGCGATGCCAAGGTCAACCCGGGGAGTCTCTTGAGCGGCGGAAAGCAAGTTCAGCGTGACCAACAACAGGGAAGGATGAAAACTCTCTTCAATGCTTCTCGATCCGGAACAGGATCGGCGCTTTGTTGATGCAGTCGAAGGTTTCGATCTGATCCAGCGCGGTCATGAATGTCCCAAACTCGGGAGGAAACGGCGGCGTGAAAAGGAGATGGCGCTTGGCATGGCCGCGAACGCCTGCGGGGAGTGCCGGGCAGTCTTTCGCTCACGGGAAAAGCCTGCGAAAAATCCCCGCTCGTGGCTTCATCCTCCGGCTACTGCGTCGGTTCTTCATTTTTCGTGTCCACAAAATGGCGGAGGCGGACAAGGCCGGTCTCGGGATTGGGAAAAAAGATGACGAGCTCCCGTTGGGTGGGGACAATGGACCACGAAGTCTGGCGGATGACGCGCGCGGGAATGCCTTCTCCGAAGGCCAGGATGCGGATGGGGGAGGCGTTTTGGGCGAAGGGGAAAGTGATTGTTTCGGCGGCGTTGGGGTTCAGGACGGTGGGCTTGCCCGCAATCTCGGCGCGGACGGTGGCTTGGGAAAAATTGACAAGTCGGAAAGATCCGAAGGGGAAATCGCTGTCGGCGATGGTGAAGCTTTCGTATCTCTTCTGATCCGCAACGGACGAGAATATGATCAGCGAATGATCGCTTTTGAGAACCGTGGTGGCAAGCGGGGCAGGAGGTTCTTTGGCGCTGGCCTCGATGGCATTGCGGTAAAATGTCAGCGTGGAGGCACCTTTGAATTCAATGGTCGGGGAAAAAATCCGAGTGTTCAGCGAAATCTCGACGGGGTCCTTGCCGACGCCGGTCCGCAACCAGAGCGTGTGATGGTCCTCCGCGATATCGAGGGCGGCGGCGCGGATGCTCCATGACTTCTCCTCCTTCTGGGCGTGGAGCGGCGTGATGAGAAGAGCGAGAAGCGGGAACAGATGGATGGGAGGTGTGCGCATTAGATTTCGTCAGGG
>JAIXVN010000112.1 GCA_027483005.1 Verrucomicrobiaceae bacterium | reverse complement strand
GGGTGTTCCCGAGGATGGGCTTGAGCTCGCCGGCATCGACGAGTCTGGCGATCTCGGCGAGGATCTCGCCCTGGCGGCGCATGTCGGCGGTCTTGAATTTCGCACGGGCAAACATCCACTCCCAGGCCACGGTGGCGCATTTCATCTTCATCGGATCACCCGCGCTGACGAGGCCGGCGGGTTCGACGACGAGGCCGAGCGTGCCGAAGGGCGCGATGAGTTCGCCGGTCTGCTTCCAGTAGAGGTCGGGCAGATGGAGGTTGATGATGAGAGGCAGTTCGCTGAGGCCGTGTTCGGCCAGCTGCGGGGCGAGAGGCAAATGGTGGTTGATCACTTCGTCCGCGCCCATTTCACGGCACCAGGCGATGCTTTCCGGTCGCGAGGCGGTGGCGATGACCCGCAGGCCCGCGCGCTTCGCCAACTGGATCAGCACCGAGCCCACGCCGCCCGCGCCGTTGAGGATGAGCAGGGGCTTTCCGGCATCGGAGCCAGCCACATCGACCCGCATGCGCTCAAACAGAAGTTCCCAGGCGGTGATCGCCACCAGCGGCCAGGAGGCGGCCTCGGCGAACCCGACCGACTTCGGCTTGCGGGCCACCAGGCGTTCGTCCACCGCCTGGAGCGGAGCATTGCAGCCGGGACGCATCACTTCTCCGGCATAAAAGACCTCGTCGCCCGGCTGAAATCCGCTGACCTCGGAGCCCACGGCAACCACGGTTCCGGCGGCATCCCAGCCGAGGATCCGCGGCGCGGGAAGCGGGCCAGCCCCAAGGCTCTTGCGGATCTTGGTATCGACCGGGTTCACGGCGATCGCTTCGACCTTCACCAAAAGATCACGTGGTCCCACGACCGGCTCGGGGGCCTCGAACCAGACGAGGGACTCAGGATCAGTGACGGGCAGGAAACGGGTGGTGCCGATGGCTTGCATGGGCATTTCCATGAAGGAAGTTTCGCCGCGCGGCAATCACGGTTTCAGCCCGACCCAGTCCGTGCCCCAGGTGATGATCCACGGCAGCGTCAGCAGGCTGATCACGGTGGTGGCCACCACAATCTGCACCGCGATGCCGGGGCGGCCGCCATAGATCCGCGCGAACAGGATCGGGGTCATCGCGGCGGGCATGGCGGACTGGACCACGAGGACCTGTTTCAACACCAACGGCAGCGGCAGGAATTTTGCCGCCGAGAGGATGATCAAGGGGGAAATCACGAAGCGCACCAACGAGCCGCCGAGGATGATTTTCAAGGAGGGCTTTTCCTTGCCCATCAGGTCCCACATCATCGCACCTGTCAGGACGATGGCCACCGGAAAGGCCCCGCTGCCGAGCATCTTCATCGCCTCGCGCATGGGCGCGATCAGCCAGATCTGGATCTCGGAGGCATGTTCCAACGGCGGCGTCAGGAACCGGTCCGCCTTCAAGGCCACCAGCAGCAGGCCGCCGACCACCGCGAACACCGGACCGTTGATCAGCTTGCGCCACTCGATGCGGTTGCCGCCGCTCATCAGCATCACGCCGACCGACCACATCGCGAGCTCGACGCCGAGATTGTGGACGAAAAGCACCGACAGAGCGCCCATCCCCCAGAGCTGCTGCACCACTGGGATGGCGGTGTAGCCGAAATTCTGGACGCCCGAGGAAAGCGCGAAGGTCCGCTGGCCGGAGCCCTTTTCCAAACCTAACAGCTTTCCGACCACCCAGCCGCAGGCGATGCCCGAGATCGGCAATGCGAAGCCCAGAAACACCGACCAGCTCACCGATGAAAAGCTCCGCACCGCCTCACTGCCGAGGATCTTGTCGAGGATCAGGCAGGGATACATCACGTGGAAGACCACATGCATCACGCCTTCATCGTGGTCGCGCCGCAGCACCCCGAACTGCCTCAGGGCCGCACCCGCCAGGATCAGCAGGTACGCCGGAAGGACGGAGAGGATCACCAGTTTCGCCGACAGCACGCGCCCAGCCTTGCCTCCCGCATCAGAGGGCACAATCCCGAACTCGCGCCACCCGCCGAGTTCCGCGCTTGTCTGAACACTTTCTCGTGCCAGAGTCGCGCAAGCCATGGCCTACCTCGACGATCAGTTCCTGCTGCATTCCCCCACCGCCGTCCGTCTTTTCCATGAGGTCGCAAAGGACCAGCCGATCCTCGACTACCACTGCCATCTCTCGCCGAAGGAGATCGCCACCGACCACCGCTGGGAAAACCTCGCCGACCTCTGGCTTGGCGGCGATCACTACAAGTGGCGTCTCCTGCGTGCCAACGGCATCGACGAGGAACTGATCACCGGAAATTCCTCGCCGCGCGAAAAGTTCCAGGCCTGGGCCGAAACCGTGCCCTTCACCCTGCGCAACCCGATCCACCATTGGACCCACCTCGAGCTCCGCCGCTACTTCGGCATCGAGACCTTGCTTTCGCCCGCGACCGCCGACGAAATCTGGGAAAAGGCCAACGACCGCCTCGCCCAACCGGACTTTTCCGTGCGCGGCATCCTGAAAAGGTTCGACGTCCGGATGGTTGGCACCACCGATGATCCGGCCGATCCCCTCGACCATCACCTCGCCATCGCCGCCGAGGATCTCGCCACCAAGGTCCTGCCCACCTTCCGTCCGGACAAGGTCTTTCAGGTTGATCGTCCGGATCTCTTCAACGCGTGGCTTGGAAAACTCGAAGCCATTTCCGGAGTCAGCATCCATCGTTTCTCGGACCTGCTCGCCTCGCTTCAGAAACGCCACGATGCCTTCCACGCCGCCGGCGGACGGCTCTCCGATCACGGGCTCGACCGCTGCCCCGCCCTGCACTGTTCGGATGCCGAGGCCTCGCTCATCTTCGACAAGGCCCGCTCCGGTCGCGTGGTGAATGCCGAGGAGAAGGAAAAGTTCTCCTTCTACCTGATGGTCTTCTTCGGCCAGCTCGACGCCGCCCGAGGCTGGACCAAGCAGCTTCACCTCGGCCCGATGCGGAACACCAACTCGCGGATGTTCGGTCAACTCGGCGCCGACAGTGGCTTTGACACCATCGGCGACACCCAGCAGGGCCCGGCGCTCGTCACCTACCTCGATGCCCTCGCCTCCGGTGGCACGCTCCCGAAGGTCGTGCTCTACAACATCAATCCGTCCGACAACTACCTCTTCGCCGCCCTCACCGGAGCCTTCCAGGACGGCACCGTTCCTGGAAAAATCCAGTTCGGCTCAGGCTGGTGGTTCCTCGACCAGAAGAACGGCATGGAGCTCCAGCTCGACGCCCTTTCTTCCACCGGGCTGCTCTCACGCTTCGTCGGCATGCTCACCGACTCGCGCTCGTTCCTTTCCTTCCCCCGCCACGAGTATTTCCGCCGCATCCTCTGCAACCTCATCGGCACCGAGGCCGATCGCGGCGAGCTGCCGGACGACTTCGAGGCCCTTGCTGGACTGATCCGCGCCGTCTGCTTCGGCAACGCCAACCGCCACTTCGGTCTCAATCTCTAACAACCGATCATGAAACCCTTTGTTCTCCTCGCGCTCGCCACTCCTGTTCTCGCCGCGCCGCTGCCCGTCTTTCTTGGCACCCAGACCGGGAAAAGCGGCAGGAGTGAAGGCATCTACTCCACGACCTTCGATCCGGAAACCGGCAAGCTTGGCGAGGCGAAGCTCG
>JAIXVN010000396.1 GCA_027483005.1 Verrucomicrobiaceae bacterium | reverse complement strand
GGAGACGGTGTGGAGCAGAGATGCTCCAGCCACGGAGAACCCGAGATCAAAAAATCTCTGAGCAAAAGCGGTTCCAAGCTCCTTCACCCATGTTGTGGCTTGATAGGCCCTTGAAGCTTCTGATTCCGCGACCATCGCGTCCGCCACTCTGTGCATATCCGCTCGTAGCTCTCGATATCGTGGAAGTCTGGATCCGTCCGGTAACCATCGGAGATCAGCTTCACATCGCCCCAATCCATATAGTCCACGCACGCGACCTTGGAATGGCTTCCGCTCAATATCCCATCAAGAAACCGATGTGCGATGGCAGTCTTGATTTCCTCGGCCAGGGGCTGTCGAATCGACCATCGGATGAACTGGTAACTTCGATCAAGGAATGCCTCGTCTCCTGTAAGGTCATGAGCCGAATTGATTGCCCAAGCCAGCTCATCGCAAAACTCGGAAGGGGTGTTGTAAGCTCCTCCAAGGATGCTTCTATCGCCCAGATCGGGAAATGCATCTCTGGCAAGCTGAAGCCATGTGACGGTGTCCATGGACAATCTCCTACTCTTGAAATGTGCCGCGTTCGTGCTGGATCTGATCAACCCGCAAGAAGTCCTTACTCCAGCAGAATCTCCGGATGCTTGATCGCAATGGCAATCAGCATCCGGGCCGCTCCGGACGGTTCTCGTTTGCCTTGCTCCCAGCTCCGGAGTGTGGCGAGGCTGATTCCTAGCAAGCTGGCAAAAGCTTCCTGGCTCAGGTTCAAGGTTTGCCGTGCGCGGGCGACTTCCGTTTGAGCATCCCACGCCTTCTTGATCTTGCGGCGATGGCTTTCCGGGTTCAATTCGACCCGGCGAATGGTTCCGTCCGGAAGCTTCTCAAACTTGAAAACTCTGGAGGCGGCACGTTCTCCACGCTGGAGGGCATCCTTCTTGGTCTTGAGTCCAGCAGCGTTGATGCCAGCGGGGCGGACGGTCTTCTTGATGGCGGCAGTTGACGTCTTGGTCTTCATGGCTTCTTTGCTTTCAGGGCTTTCGATTGAGCGGCGCTCAGGTTCTCCGATTCATTCTTGGCGTAGAGGTCGAGCAACAGAATTCGATGGTCTTCAGTGACCCAGTAGTAGATGACCCGTGCCCCACCGCGCTTTCCGTGGCCCTTGGCCGCCCAGCGGAGCTTGCGGCAGCCACCAGAGCCGGGAATCACATCCCCGGCGTCCGGTTGTTCCCAAAGGAAAAGCTGGAGGTCCTGGATCGAATCCTCACCGAGGAGCCGAAGCGCTTTCTCCGTGAAATTCGTGTCCTCTTCAAAGATCACTGGGACATCTTGCCTCAAACGCCCGAGCCCGCAAGTGGAATTGTAATACTAAGTATGATGATTTGAGGGCTTCAACATTGGTAGAAGATCCGCCTGAAGGCATGACCACGAACGGCTATTCAGGTCGGATCTCGGCCTGGCAGGGGCTGTTTCCTTCGAAGAGGATCTTCGCGATCTCGTGAACGTCGGCATCGGTGACGGCGCTGACTTCCGCGCGCCACTCGGAGGGGAGGGGGATGCGACCGAAGTCCATCAGGCACTCGCCGGCCCACGAGGCCTGGGCACCGGTGCTTTCGAAGGCCATCTTGCTCTGGCCGATGGCGAGACGCTTGGCGCGATCCAGTTCACCGGCACGTGGGCCGTTCTTCAGGAGGTCGGCGATTTCGGCATGGATGCAGTCGAGGGCCTCGTCTTTCGATTCGGGATCGAGTCCGGCGAGGATCTCGAAGGCCCCGGTGTCGTCGAAAAGGGTGACGTCCGAGCTGATCTGGTAGCACAGCCCGCGTTCCTCACGCAGCCCGAGAAAGAGCCGCGAGCTGGCGGTTTCCCCGAGCATCAGGCTGAGCAGGCGCATGGCGTGGCGCAGCGGGTGGCCGCGGCCCGGCGCGTGCCAGGCGAGGGCGAGCTGGAGCTGTTCGGTGTCGCGTGCATCGACGATGTCACGCGGCTTGGTGCCATCGTGGGTGAAGGCACTGCGTTTTTCAGGAATCAGGAACGACTGCGGCAAATGCGGGCCGATGGCATCGAGCGCCTCCTGCTCGGAAAACGGACCCGCCACCGCGATGACGAGATCCTTGCGGAAATGATGGCGGGTGCGGAAGGTGTTGAGGACATTCCGGTTCACGCGGGCGATCGAGTCCAGGCTGCCGGAGATCGAGTTTCCCAAGGGATGCGGCGACCACAGGGCCTGCGAAATGAGATCGCCGATGTGGTCCGACGGGCTCTCGCGATACATCGTGATTTCCTCGCCGATGACATCGCGCTCCAGCGTGATCTCGTCCTTCGGAAACGTCGCGTGCCAGACCATGTCCGAGAGCACATCCGCCAGCACGGGCAGCAGCGAGGCCTCGCCACGACCTTCGTAAACGGTGTTGTCCTCGCTGGTGCAGGCGTTGATCTGGCCGCCCGCGCTTTCGATCTCCAGGCTGAGCTCGCGCGCGCTGCGTCGTTCGGTGCCCTTGAAGACCATGTGCTCGACGAAGTGCGCCGTGCCGGCCGGAACGTCGTGCTCATCCCGGCTGCCCGCCGGGATATAGATCGAAATCGCCGCGCACTCCGACTGAGGCAGGGTGGCGAGGGCCAGGCGCGGGCCACCCGGCAGCGGGTGGACGGAGTAATGGTGGCCAATCATTTCAAGTGAGGCGCGTTGCTGTCCTCCATGCGCTGCTTTTCCGATTGCGGCGGAAACCTTGCCTCAATCAACTTCTGATACTCAGGGAATTTCTCAGCGCCTACAAATTTCGAATACAACACGATCGACTTTCCAGAAGTCTTTTCGAGACACTCGAGCAGGGCCTTGATCAGATCGGCGTTCACGGCATTGGGGGCGGCCTTCGAGAAATCCCAGGTCAGGTAGAGCTGCTTCTGTCCCGCCGCAGCAGACTCGCACCG
>JAIXVN010000213.1 GCA_027483005.1 Verrucomicrobiaceae bacterium | reverse complement strand
CAAGAAGCAGGTTTTCCAAATCTGTTAGGGACTCATCGATCACCACCGGTCGCAGCTTCGCGGCCTGGTGCATGACGTTCTTCCGGTCTGCTTGCAGGTCGCGACGGGTCGGCTGTTCCAGATAGAGAATGCTCTCGAAGCCCTGCGGCGTCTGCTCCTTCACCTTGCGGAGGAACTCCAACACATAGTCCACATCGGGGCAGCGTTCGTTGAAGTCACAGCAGTATCTCCAGTCCGCTTTCGGATCGGCCTCGCGTGCCACGCGGTCGATCGCCACGGTGCGTGCGATGTCCCACTCCAGATTCTCGCCCTGGAGCTTGATCTTGATCCGCTGGAGATGGTCGCGCTTGATCCACTCGCCGAGCGTTTCGGGCAGCCCGTCGTTGAGCCGCGCCTTCACCTCGGAGTCGGCCACCGCGTCCAGCCCGCCGACGGAGTGGAACAACCAGATCCAGTCGCGAGGGGTCGGATTGACGAAGGACTGGAGCGACAAGCCCTTGAACTCGTCATTGAGATAGCGCGAGAGGTCGTGGCCGAGCAACTCGGGCGAATAGGTCTGATACGAGCTGAGTCCAAGCGACCTCCCGAAGGCATCATGCAAGGCCGCATCGATCGCACTGGCGGTGACCTGCGTGCAAAGCTTGGGAATCGGTGTCGTCAGCTTCAGCTCCTTGGAAACATCGGCCGCTGCTTTCAGATACTCGGGCTCGAGCTCGTGGTTGATCTCGATCGGATGAGCCGTGGCCTTGTAGCTCCCCGTGATCTTCGCCAGCCGACCGGCCAGGTCCTTCATTGCGCCGAGCGTCGTGTCGTAGGGCATGTCCTTGGAAGGAAACGACCAGACATTTCCGAGCGGCATCGACCCGAAGCCCTTCGTGTCTTTCCCATCCGGCGAGGAAACCCGGACCGTGACATTCAGCAAGGTGACCCGATCCACCGCCACGCCGCCGAACTTGTAGGGAGCCCGATAGCGGAACTCCTCGAAGGCCACCTTCACCTCCTCAATCCGGATGCCGCCCTTCGAGTTCACCGCAATCGCAGGTCCGGCCACTGCCCGCGTGCCGAGGGCTCCGAGCGCCACAAGCGACGAGGCCTTCAGAAAATGCCTGCGACTCGGCGGTCCGGTTGGATCGGGTGAATGACCAAGGTTTGGCTGCATGGGTTGGACCAATCCTTGAACGTGAACAGCCAGTTGGAAAGTCCCGACCTGTCACAGACAGCAGGTGACGAATCCCGTTTCACCCTGTAAGACCGCCGCATGTCGCCCGCCCTCGAAGCCCTGCTGCTGCCATTTTCCAAGGGTGAGCTGGGTGTGCCGACGCGGGCGCTGTTTCTCGGGGCCGAGGTTCATCCGGACCTGAAGGCATGGCCGGAGGTCGCCGGCTGGCAGCCTCACAAGGGGCTGGCGATGTCCTGGGAAGGCACGGGCTTCAAGCGCATCGATGAGCCGACCGGCACCTGGCCGCTGGTGATGATGTTGCCGGGAAAATCGAAGGACGAGACCCTGGCGCAGTTCGCCCAGGCCTACGATCTCCTCGAAGACGGCGGCATCCTGCTGGCCTCGATGACCAACCTCGGCGGGGCGGAACGCTTTGAGAAGGAGCTCAAGAAGGCAGCGGGTTCGGTGGAGTCGTTGCAGAAACACAAGTGCCGCGTGTTTCATGCGGTGAAGTCCTCCGCCTGGGATCAGGAGCTTCTCGCGAAGTGGCGCGAGGCCGGAAAGGTTCGTGTCATCGCAGGTACGACATTCCTCGTACAACCCGGACTCTTCAGCCCGGATCACCTCGATCCCGGCTCGACGCTCTTGGTCGAACATCTTCCCAACGGCCTGCGTGGCGCGGTGGCGGACCTTGGTGGCGGCTGGGGCTACCTGACGCGGTGGGTGGCTGATCATTGTCCGAACGTGAAGCGGATCGATCTCCACGAAGTCGATGGCCGCGCCATCGCGCTCGCCCGCGAGAACCTGAAGGACTCGCCGGTCGAGGTGGCGTTTCATTGGCACGATGTGTCGAAAGGCCTGCCGCACACCTATGATGCCGTCGTGATGAATCCGCCCTTCCACAGCGGCCAGAACACCGACATCGACCTCGGCGTGGCCTTCGTGAAACACGCCGCGGCATCCCTGAAACAAGGCGGCCGGCTCTACCTCGTCGCCAACCGCAAGCTGCCCTACGAACGCCAGCTCGACGCCGCCCAGCTCACCTGGCGCAAGGTCGCCGAGGACGGCACCTACAAGGTCCTCTTCGCCGAACGGACCCTGAAGTGAGAAGCCTCTTTCTTTTAGTCATTAGGATTTAGGCATTAGTCATTTCTTCTCCATGAAACTGATCAAGCACCTCGCCAACCTCGGCTACGGCTCCCGCAAGGAGGTCCAGCGCCTGATCCGCACCGGCGCGGTCACCGATCTCGAAGGCAACAAGCTCGATGAAACGAAGCTGCCGCCGCATGAGACGATTCTGGTGAAAGGCCAGTTGTTGGACGCGCCCGCGCCGTTGACGATCGTGGTCAACAAGCCCGACGGCTACACTTGCAGCACCAAGGATCCGGGCATCACGGTTTACGATCTGCTGCCGCCGCGCTTCGAGTTGCGGAACCCGGTGCTGAGCACGGTTGGGCGGCTCGACAAGGACACCACCGGCCTGCTGCTCATGACCGATGACGGCCAACTGCTTCACAAACTGATCAGCCCGAAGACGGTGATGCGGAAGGTTTACCACGTCACGCTCGACCGGAAGATCGAGGGCCACGAGGCGGAGCTTTTCGCCAGCGGCACCCTGATGCTGCGCACCGAGGAAACGCCGCTGCTGCCCGCGACGATGGAAGTGCTCGGAGAAAAGGAAGCGCTGCTGACTCTAACAGAAGGCCGCTACCATCAGGTGCGGCGGATGTTCGCCGCAGCGGGAAATCATGTCGTCGCCCTCAGGCGCATCGCCATCGGCGGCTTCGCGTTGCCGGAGGATGTGGAGGAGGGCGAGTGGCGGGCGATGAAAGCGGAGGAGCTCGCCTCGCTGTGGGCCTGACGAAGGCTATTTCCTGCGGAAGCGCTTCTGGACGATGCCGAGAAACTCGGAGGCCTCTTCGACCTTGAGGAGCTTGCTGAGCGCGAAGTAGATCGCACCCGCAATCGGGATCACCACAGCCAATCCGGCGATGCGGGAGAAGGCGTTCATGTGCGTGAGATCCGGGAACACAAAGTGATTCGCCGCGAAACAGACTCCGGCCATGGCACCGCCGGCGATCACCAGCTTCGCCACCAGGATCAGCAGGGAGCGGGTTTCCAGCCCCGAGGTCATGCGCGACATCACGACGTAGAGGATGATGAAATTCGTGGTGGCCACGAGGCTGGTTGTCATCGCGAGGGCCTCGACGCCCCTGCCTTGAACGACGACGAAGTACCAGTTGGAGGCCACGCTCAGGGCGATGGCGAGGCAGCT
>JAIXVN010000483.1 GCA_027483005.1 Verrucomicrobiaceae bacterium | reverse complement strand
CCGGACAAGCCCGTTCAAGCGTGGGCCAGCGCCTCTTCGAAGGCGGCGCGGATGGTTTCGAAGGGCTCGATGCCGACCGACACCCGCAGCAGGTTTGCCGGAACACCACAGCCTTCGGTCCATTCCAATTCGTGATAGTGCGCCAGCAGGGTGTAGGGGCAGACCAGCGTGAAAATCGTGCCGAAACTGGGTCCCTTGGAAAGCTTCAGCGTGTCATAGACCTTCGGCGTGCGCTTGGGGGCCTTCAGTACGAAGGATAGCAGGCCGCCGTAGCCGCCGGCCTTGGTTTTGACCGCATCGTAGTTCGCGGTGTTGCCGAGCGAGGGATGGCAGACGGTCTCGACTCCCTGATGGTCGGCCAGCCATTGCGCGAGTTGCTCGCCGTTCGCGTTGACCTGCTTCATCCGCTGGGCATAGCCCTTGAGATTGGAAAGCAGCACCTCGGCATCGGCCACGTAAAGCGGGGCGGTGTTCTTCGACTCCTCCGCCAGCACCTCGCGGAAGGCATTCGCATGCGGCGAATCGGCCCGGACGGTGGCGGCTCCGGCCATCACGTCGCCGAGGCCGGAAAGCCATTTCGTCAGGCTGCCCGTCACCACATCCGCGAACTTCAGGGCCTGCACATTGAAAGGGCCGGCGGCCGAATCATCGAGGATCAGCGGCGTCGAGCCATCGGCACAGGCCGCAGCGACACGGGCCAGATCCACGGTCCGCAGCAAGGGATTGCTGGGCACTTCGGTGAACACCCCGGCGAACTCGCCCTGGCGGATGCGGGAAATGGCCTCATCGAAGGACTCTCCAGTCGCCTCATTGAGATACACCACCCCGTTTCCAAAGACCTCCTGGATCTTGAGGCAGTCCACGTAGGGAAACTCGAGCTGGAGGGTCTTCTTGCCTTCCTTCACTCCCGGCAGGGCGCGCAGGACAGCCGTGGCCGCAGCCATGCCGCTGGCGAAGACAAAGGAATCCGCCGGCTCCGCACCGACGAGCTTGGCGAGCCGACGTCCGATGAGATGGGACTTCGTGCCATGGCGCAGAAGGCCATCGAAGAAATCCTGGGCCTGACGGCTGCTCACCACCTCGCCGGAAAAACGCCAGTAGAGATCCGCCTCAGCCTTCGCCTTGGCCGGAGCCACCAGCACCTGGAGCCCATGAAAGCTGGCCACGCGGACCGCCGTTTCCGCGCGACGCTCCACCCAGCGCTGGGCGCGTTGGGCGGCTCCCTTCGTCGGAAGAACGATGACGTGATCCTCCTCGGTGGCGACCTCCGCCTTGGCGGTGGCGAACAACCGCTCAACCAAAGGATGCCGGAAAAATCGCGGGTAGCCGCTGCGCATCCGACGGGTGACCTTGTCGCGCCCCTCCTCGTATCCGACCACGGAATCCCAAGTCGGGAGGCAAACCGAGCATGCGTGCGGAGAATCCGGCAACGGCACCCCCAGATCCCCCTCGGTCCAAGCCGGGTCCACCATCAAGTCGCGCATCTGCCCTTCCATGCCCCGGTCCGGCCCATTGTGCAAGCCCGTTTCAAGCCTTGAGCCAACAGCTGAAGCAGCCGTTTGAATCCTCGGCGCCCCTCTGCCCACCCTGGTCAAGCAGGGCTGCAACCTGGCCGTCAGCGCAGCTGGCGCAAGGAAAGCCTCTCTCCCATCGACCAAACAGGAAACCTTCGATGACGATCCGATCGAGAATTGGCAGGCCCTTGGAGTTTGGCAGGCCCGTGGAACTTGGAACTTTTTTCCCGTGAACCGGAAAGTGTTCTTCGATAAGGAAACCCCATGCGCTTGATTCGATTTGGAGAGCTGGGTCGTGAGGAACCGGGGGTGTTGCTGCCGGATGGGCGTCGGATCGATGCCAGTGGCGAGTTCGCCGACTACGACGAAGGATTTTTCGCCATGGGCGGCCTGGAATCGCTGGCCGAGTGGGTGGCCGATGGCTGTGCGGGCGGGGCCGAGGTCGATCCGTCGGTCCGCTGGGGCGCTCCGATTGACCGGCCGTCGAAGATCGTCTGCATCGGGAAAAACTACCTGGATCATGCGATGGAGTTCGGTGAGGGCGTGCCGACCGAACCGGTCATTTTCATGAAGGCCAGCAGCGCCTGGAGCGGTCCGAACGACGACATCATCCGCCCCCGGGGTTCCGAGAAGCTCGACTACGAAGTCGAACTCGCGGTGGTCATCGGCGCGACCGCTTCCTACGTCGAGGAAGCCGAAGCGCGCGACTACATCGCCGGTTACTCGGTGTTCTGCGATTACTCCGAGCGGGATTTCCAGAAGGAGATGGGAGGTCAGTGGACCAAGGGCAAGAGCGCCGACACCTTCGCGCCGATGGGCCCCTGTCTCGTCACGCCCGACGAGGTCGCTGATCCACATGGCCTGCGCCTGTGGTGCAAGGTCAACAACGACATCCGCCAGAACGGCTGGACCGGAGACATGATGTTCAAGGTGCCGCTGCTGGTCAGTTATGTCAGCCGCTTCATGACCCTCCTGCCTGGCGACATCATCGCCACCGGCACCCCCAGCGGTGTGGCCATGGGCATGAACCCACCGCGCTACCTCGAACCCGGCGACGCCGTCGAATGCGGCATCGAAGGCCT
>JAIXVN010000368.1 GCA_027483005.1 Verrucomicrobiaceae bacterium | reverse complement strand
TGCACAGGCGGATACCTTTACTTGGGACGGCTCAGAAGAAAACTGGGGAACCGCTCATTGGACGGGAGCAGGTAGTTCTTGGGTCAACAGCAATACCAACGATGCCATCATCAATGGCGGCGGACCCGTGTTTGCCGGCTCCAATGGTGGATCTGGTGGATCAGGAAACGTTACGGCCAATTCGATCACCGTGAGCAACGCGACCCTCCGCCCGACATCCAACAATGTGTTTTGGAACAGTGTGGGCACCATCACCTTGAATGCGGGAGGAGTCTTGGTTGGCGGATGGAATGCCACCAACCATATCACCTCGGCGATTGTTTTGAACGGCGGCGACATCGGCGGCAATGACAATGGTGGCGATGCCTCCACCTATGGCATCTACAATTTCGAGAATTCCATTCATGTCACCGACAACTCGACGATCAGCGTGACCGGTGCCGGCGCAACCCTCAGCCAGACTGGTGGCACGCAGTTCAACGTGGACAGCGGGAAGACTTTGTCCGTTTCGGGAACGCTCGTTTATAATGGCTACCAGGCTAACACCGGCTTGATCAAAAACGGCGACGGCACGATGAATCTGACCAACCTCAACACCTACATCGGCGGAACGACCGTCAATGCCGGCACACTGGGCTTGGGATTTGCAGCAGACGGCTCGGGAACCGGCACCATTCGTGAGACACTTGCCATCAACAGCGGCGCGACGGTGAAACTGAATGCCGTTGACGCGCTCGGCTGGGGTGGAAACTCCGTGACCCAGATCAATATCGTTGGTGGCACACTCGATAACACGGTCAATGGAAATAACTCCTATGTGACCAATTATACCCTGACCGGAGGCACGGTCTCCTCAACGGGTGGCGGCCAATTCCATTTCACCAACGGAAAAGGCATCACCACCTTGGCCAGCGACAGTTCCTCGGTTTTCAGCGCCCCGATTACCCTTCGTGAGGGTAACAACATGTCCATCACCGTGGCCGATGGCGCAGCCGCGACAGATCTTCTGATTTCAGGAGCAATCGGTCAGGTTAATGGCACCGGCGGAATTACAAAATCCGGCGACGGGACGCTCACACTCTCAGCCACCAACACCTACACGGGTGACACCACCGTCAACGGAGGCACGCTGGAACTTGGGGCCGGCGGAGGCGCAGGCCTCATTCGAGGAACGCTCAACATCAACAACGGCGCGACAGTCAATCTGACCGGCACCGACGCGCTAGGATATCTATCAGGCTCGACCGTTTCACAGGTCAATATCAACGGAAGCACCCTGAATGCTGCAACCGCTGGTAATAACGGACTTATCGCCAATTTCAGTCTGACCGGGGGCACGGTCTCAGGCACCGGCCGGATGGATTTCTCCAGTGGGTATGGCATTACCACATTGGCCAGCGGCACCTCCTCGGTGTTCAGCGCTCCGATGATGCTACGTGATAACAACAACATGACCATCAATGTGGCCGACGGCGCCGCGGCAAACGATCTTGTTTGCTTGGGCGTGATTTCTGAACAGTTTCCGGGCAGTGGTATAACAAAATCCGGCTCGGGCACGATGACGCTCTCCGGCGCGAACACCTACACCGGCGCAACGACGGTGAATGGAGGCACGCTTGCCCTCGCATACGCAAACCAGTCCATCTCCTCATCGGGCGGCCTGACGATCAACAATGGCAGCACCGTCGTTCTGCAGAATTACAACCCCATGGGGAGTGTGTCCGTAACATTGCCCGTCACCATCAACTCCGGTGGTCTCATGACGATGGATGCAGGCTGGAGCGTCCACCTTGGCCCCTTGACCCTCAATGGCGGAGATCTTTCCAGCGGGGGAAATTCAGACCCGGCGTACGGCAGCTATTACCTCGATGGGGACGTGACCGCCAAAGCAGGGGCCACCTCCACCATCAGCGCGGTGAAGATTATCTCAGGCGGCGTCCGTACGTTCGACGTCGAATCGGGCGGCACGCTGAACGTGACTGGCGGCTTTTCGAACCTTTACACAGGAGCCTTTGGTCTCTTCAAGATCGGCATGGGCACGATGACGCTTTCCGCCGTGAACTCCTATAATGGAAACACCACGGTCGACGATGGCACCTTCGAGCTCGCTGCCGGAGGCAGCCTGAGTTTCCGCCCCACCACCAACGGCGCGACCAACCAGATTAGCGGTTCCTCCACCGCCACCCTGTCCTACCTCGGCACCGTCAACCTCGATCTCTCAGGTGCCGATGCCACCTTAGGAAATGCCTGGGCAATCGTCGATCTCGCGTCCTTCACCGGCCCCGCGCCCACCTTCAATCCCGCATTGGTGACCAGCACGCTTGGTGACTTCAGTGAAGCCACTCCGGGCGTATGGGAACTCCCGGTCATTGGTGCGAAATGGGTCTTCATCGAAGCCACTGCCAGTCTGACTTATGTGTCCGCAGCCACCGATTACGACACGTGGAAAACTGCCAACGGCGTGACCGGTGGCGAAAACGATGACGACGATAGCGACGGCCTCACCAACCACGAGGAATACGCCTTCGGACTGGATCCCACTGGCGGTTCCTCGGTTAATCCGATCGCCGTCCAACTCGACAAGGCCACCGGCACTTTCTCCTACACCCGCCGTCTTCAGTCTCACACCGGCCTCGCTTACACGGTTTGGACCTCGGTCGACCTCGCCACCTGGACCGAGGACAACGGAGCCACAACCTCACAAACCGTCAGCGGCACCGTGGGTGAAGTGGAAACCGTGCAAGCGACCATCACCGGCACGCTCCCCCTCACCCCTCCCAAACTCTTCATTCAGGTCCGCGCCAACTGAACCCGAACCATGAAGCAGCAAGACAAGAAACCATGAAATTGAAAACCTCCTACATGGCCGTCCTCACGGCATTCACCCTCGCCGGTCCGGCCTCGGCAGTCGTGCTGCTCACCGATAACTTCAATACGGCACAAGATGTGGCGAACTTCATGGCAACCTTGCAATCGACAACCTCGTCATCAGCGCCCTACCTGAACCCGGTGCCTCACTGCTCGGCGGCCTAAACATGCTCGCCTTGCTTCGCCGCAGACGGTAACTCTGATTGTTGAATATCGGATTTTGAACGGAAGAGAGAAAGGAATCTGCCAGGCGCGTTTGCATCCCGCATCCGTAGCGCATTTCATGTTGGGATTTCAGTGCTTTCTTCCACAACAATTTGCCTCTCGAGTGGCAATCCTAGGGCGGCACCTGGATTTGGGTTTCCAAGCGCCGATCTATTTCATTTCCCGGTGCCGGAACCCGCGCGGCGCATGAGTCGCTGCACGCTGTTGGGTGCGTTCAGGAGAACCCGAGTCTGGGCACCCATCAATCTCGTCATCACTTTCATTAGTCTCGAATCCTCGGTCACTGAAGCCATCCTCACACTCGAATCCACCAGCGATCTCACCATCTGGCCGGGGCAAATCCCCATCGGCGCGACCAGCAGCGGCCCCGATGCGAACGTTATCAGCGTTTTCATCAAAACGGTTCCCAACCCTCACGCTGTCACAGTCACCATCCCACCCGCCAAGATCTTTAGTGGCCACCTATTCACCCGTCTTCTCGCAGTAGTCGTCCCATGAAATTCATCCATCCCATCCGCTCGATCTTCCTTGCGGTTCTCATCTCCCTGGGCGGTGTTGCCCTCACGTTCGGTGAGGCCGACTTTCGCAAGCTCGCCGGCGTGATACCGGATCCGAATCGACCCGGATTCATCATGAAATCCGGGCCCGTGACTTTGGAGGTCGCGGACAAGGTGGTGATTCCTTACGACGTTTTTTCGGTATGCTCGTTCACCGTGGAGGATGGCGCGTCAGCGACCGACTTTCTGTTATCCAACGGGGTCGCCGAAACGGGTGGTTCGTGCGGCTTTGTGAAAGACGGCCCGGGGACGATGGTCGTTTCTGGTCCGGTTAAGCTTGCCGGGGTCATCAGCGTTTATGACGGCACGCTGGATTTCGCCAAAGCGGCTCTCACTCCGGGGCTGCGAGTGAACGTGCTCGGCAATGGCAAGTTCATCCCGCCTGTTTCTGGAACCCAGGTTTCAGAACTCTATGTCAATAACGACAAGCTAAAGCCCGGTGCGTGGGGAGCTCCGGGCAGCGTGGCCGCTGGCAAGGCAAACTTCGAATCGCCGCAGTTAGGGGGCATTGTGCAGGTGCCTGATAGCGGCCCATCGCGACGCGAAACCTGGATGCGGCTCAAGTACGGCATCTTCAGCCATTACGTCTGGAACGGCTATGGAATGGCCCCCGGTTGGCCCAATGCGGACGGTTCCCACGCGGCGAATATCGATGAGTTTGCCGAGATTCTGGATGTCCCGAACTACGTGGATCAACTGGTGAAGGCGGGGGTGCAGTATTGCGTATTCACCGCGTGGCACTCGGGAACCTGCCCGCTCTTTCCCAGCGCGGCGATGGCCAAGTGGGCACCGGACCGGAAGAGCTGTCCGAAACGTGACCTGCTCGGTGATCTGGCGGATGCCTGCCGTGCCAAGGGGATCCGCTTCTACTTCTATGTCCATCCCTACCAGCCGGTGAGTTCGCCGCACAACGACTGGCTCAACGATTTGTTCGCCGAGTTGGTGGATCGCTACGGCGATCGGCTGGACGGCTTGTGGATGGACGAGAATTTCTCGGATGGCACGCAGGATCGGGCGGTCGACTATCCGCGCCTTATGAAAACCATCCGGGAACGCAATCCCGACCTGGTGCTGGTGCAGAACGGTGGTGCGAATTACGGTGTGGACGGCGTGCAGGAGGTGCAGTGGGAGGTCGAGGAAGGACGCGCCATTTCCACCTACCAGCTCATCTACAACACCGGCCGCAATCCCGAGTCGATGCTCATCACGACGGTCATGGAGGCCGCCGCCAATTCCCAAGGTGGTGGCGTCCAATGGACCCCCAACGCGGAGGGAGCGGGCAAGGGGACTCGTGGCGGCATCGATCACACCCAGGCTCCGTTGATCGATGGCTTTGCGAAATTGTTGGAACCGATCGCCGAGTCGGTGAAAAACACGAGCCCGAGCAGCTCCTTCCTGCCTCCATTCCAAGGCACGGTCGTGCGGAAATCTGGCTTGAAATGGGGCGTGGCCACCAAGGCTCATGACGAAAGCCGGGAATATCTCCACGTCCTGGTTCCGCCGACTGGTGACGCATTGATCCTGCCTCCGCCCGCCGACGGCAAGGTGTTCACCAACGCGCGGCTCCTTGCCTCCGGTCGCCCGGTCAAGCTGGTTCAGGACAACCGTGGAATCTCCCTCACGCTGCCGGACGGGACTCCGTGGGTGACGCCTGACACGGTCATCGCCATGGACGTCCTTTGTCGAGGCGGCGCGGGATTGGTGAACAACACCAGCCGTTCGATCAGTTATCGCGGCAGTTCCTGGGCCTATCAGTCGAACCGCAACCTCGGCGAATTCCGTAACGATGCCCACGTCGCGAGTGCCGACGGGGATTCGTTCTCCTTCAACTTCAGCGGCACCGACGTGGAATGGATCAGCAGCCGCGGCTCGGATCGCGGGGTGGTGGAACTCGCCATCGATGGGGTTTCCCAAGGAACGGTTGATCTCTCCAAAGGCAGCGGAAGTTTCCAGAAGGTCTTTTCCAAGTCCGGCCTGCCACGCGGCACGCACACGCTGACCGGAACCAAGCGCGGCGGAATCGTGATGACGGTCGACGCGTTCAAAGTCACCGAACTGGTCAACGACAGCGATCCCGGCGTGACCTTCGCCGATTCCCGCTGGTTCGGTGTCACAAGCGCCCAACTCGGTGGTTCCTGGGAACCGCGCGGCAACACCTGGATCAACGGCCAGTCGTTCAGCTTTGATTTCGAGGGCACGGCGGTGGAGCTCTTTGGCGGCTCCGCCTGGAACTATGCCGATCTGGAGCTCACACTCGACGGCAAGCCGCATTCCACGATCCACATCAGCGGGGACAACCCGAACCGCAGCCTGGCGAAGATTTCGAATCTCAGTCTCGGCAAGCATACCCTGGCGGGAAACTACACTAACCGCTGCCCGGGCGGTTTCCTGGGCGCTTTGGATGGTTTCAAGGTCACTCGCCCCGACTACTGGAACAGCCAGTCGAAACGTGGCTCCGGCGATTACCAGAACGACGTGCACTACTGTGATCGACGCGGAGGAAACGGCAGCTACACGTTCAACGGCTCCGGTGTCGAGGTCATCGTCACCCGTGATCCCGACTCACGCGCCGTGTCCTACACGTTGTCCGGCAATGGCAGCTCGATGCAGGCTCCGCTCAACCATTATGCGCCGGTGCGGATTCCCCAAAGCAGCGTCTTCCGTTATCCCACCCTGGTGCCTGGCACCTACACGGTCGGCTTTTACAACGAATGCAACCCACAGGGGATCGGATTCTCCGTCGTACGTCTCTCCATTGATGCCTTCCGCATCTACAAGGCGGAATCCTCCTCGGCGACACCGCTCATGTGGGGCGAAAATGGCCAAGGCGGCGACGGCACCTGGGACGTCAATGCCACCGCCAACTGGCGCGACATCACGGGCTCCGTGAAGTGGCTCGACTTCGGAGCCAACGACCACAGTGCCGATTTTGCAGGAAAAGGCGGGACCATCCGTGTCGCCGCTCCGGTTCGCGTCAACCGCTTGGCATTCCGCGCCGACCGATACGTGCTCATCGGTCAATCGCTGGAACTAACCGGTGACAAGCCAATGATCTACGTTGCCGATAGAGCAAAAGCTGTCCTCGCACTTCCCGTCCAGATGCCCGACGGCACGCCACTCGCCGTAGGGACCTACACAGCCTCCTCCCACCCACAACTGGTCACCGGCGGCGGAGTCTTGTCGGTGGAAGCCCCTCGTTGAACCTCACGAACCATCCTCTTCACCGCGTCTCTGGCAATCGGCCAGGCCGCAGAGCCCTTCAAACAATTCGTGCCTGGCGAAATCTGGCCGGATAGCCATGGCGTTCACATCAACGCCCACGGTGGCGGCATCGTCTTCCATCAGGGTGTCTTTTGGTGGTGTGGCCGTCACCTGATTGCGGGCGTAGAAGGGTGTTTTGCCTTGGTCGGCATCAGCGTGCATTCCTCCAAAGACCTCTACAACTGGAAGGACGAGGGGATTGCATTCAAGGTTTCCAAAGACCCCAAGTAAGAGATCCGCAAGGGCTACGTGCTGAAACGGCCGAAAGCTCTTTTCAACAAGGGGACCTGCAAGTTGGTGATGTGGTTCCAATTTGAAGAGTACGGAAGTTACAACACCGTGCAGTGCGTCGTCGCTTTGGCGGACCAGGAGGCCGGGCCCCTACACGTTTGTCGCGAGAATACGGCGAATCCCAGCAGCGTGAATTCTTCCTTGGTCGGTCTCAGCATCGACGTCATCCGGGTCTAGAAGGGCGAGCTGCTTGAATCCAGCGATCTGTTGAAATGAGCCAGCTGCCCGTTGCGGGTGCGGCTGGATGGGAGGAAAAAGTGTAAGGGATTCCGGGGGGCTTCCCGGGTCCTTTGCCGGGATTCAGAGCAGGGTCGGTTGGTCGCAGGTCGAACCCGGGCGCCTCGTTCGTTCACGAGGAATCGCCGGATTTGTTGGAAAAGTACATGATTTTTCGTCTTCAATCCATGGCTTTTTGAGGCCGGCGCTTGCTAGAGTCCCAAACAGTCTGCCGATCCTGAGCCTCCCGGGGTTCGGCGTTGCGGAGAAGAATCAACCCAAATCCATCCACGTTCCTCATGAAAAACCCTCACAAAGCTGGTCGCTTTGCATTCATCGCGAAACTTCTGGGACTCATCGCCCTCACTCTGCCGGCGGTCGCCGACACGATTTACTTCGATGATTTCAACGACCAGCAGAACCTCAATAGCGGTGGTGCCTACACCCAGACCCTTGCCGGTTCGGTGCCAACCATCCGGAATGGAACATTGGGCGGTAGTGCCAGCGCCACCTGGCAGGCTGGCGTGGAAGCTGGCGGCTGGGGCCAGCGCAGTCTCGGCAACAGCGGAGTGGCGACGCCCACGAGCAGCAACTTCCTTCCGTTCACTCCGGACCCCAACCTGATCTACACGGTTCAGGCGACCATTGACACCACCCCGCTCGGCGGTGCCGATCCAGGTGGAACAGGTTCCTGGTTCGCCCTGGGTTTCACGAGCAGCCAGCACAATTGGAATGGAGCGGATGCTGCAACCATCGACGTCGCCCATCTGGTTCGATGGTACTCCAACAATGTCACCACGATCACCTACACGGTCAGTGGAGCCACCCTCGCGGCCGCCGGCATTCAATACGTGGGCTGGATCACGGATCGCGCGGGCACGGTCAACCTCAACGGCGCTGGCCAGGTCAAGATCGACAATTTCAGTCTCACCTCCGGCGTGGAGAATCCCACCCTCACTTACGACGGAAACGGCAGTGATGGTGGCACGGTGCCGAGCGATGGTGCCAGTCCGTATGCCTTTGGCGCGACGGCCACCGCGCTCGAAGCTGGCACCATGACCCGCACTGGATACTCGTTCCTTTCCTGGAACACCGCATCTGACGGCAGTGGAACGACCTACCAACCCAACGAGACCTTCACCATCACCAACCACACCACGCTCTATGCCAAATGGCTTGCGGTCGGAAGCTACACCCTGATCTACAATGGAAACGGCAATACCACTGGATCCGTTCCGGTGGACGGGACCAGCCCTTACAATGGCGGTTCCACCGTGACCGTGCTGGGCAATTCCGGATCGCTCGCCAGAACCAGTTTCACCTTCAACGGTTGGAACACCGCGGCGGATGGCAGCGGGACTTCCTACAGTTCGAATGACACTTTCACGATCGGCGCGAACACCACGCTTTTCGCGCGCTGGACTCCCGGCCCGGATTACATCTGGAACAACGGTGACCTCTCCAACTCCTGGAACACGGACGCGGTCGATGCGAATTGGAGCGGTGCCACCTGGAGCAACTCCGCCACCCACAATGCCTACTTCACCACCGGCGGCGGCAGCGTGTATCTGGACTCCAGCATCGTCGCCAATGCCGTGAATG
The DNA here is from genome assembly GCA_027483005.1 of Verrucomicrobiaceae bacterium. Classification (GTDB taxonomy): domain Bacteria; phylum Verrucomicrobiota; class Verrucomicrobiia; order Verrucomicrobiales; family Akkermansiaceae; genus Luteolibacter. The sequence goes on along the minus strand of JAIXVN010000368.1, from coordinate 1,384 downwards.
TCGGCAGTGCGGGGGCCAATTTCTCCAGTTTCGGCCTGTTGGCGGGTCTGGGAGGCGACGGTCTGAGCGCCAGCAGTCTGACTGTCCAGGGCTTCAGTTCCAACGGCGGCAGCTACGGCTCCAACCCCACCCTCACCGTGAATTCCGCCGTCAACTTCAGCGGCGACGCCGCGATCGGTCGTGCCAATCTGGCCATCACCGGCGGCACCTTCACCGCCAACCGGATCATCTCCGCGCCAGCCAGTGCCGATTGGGCCCGCCTCGTGGTTTCCGGCGGCACCGTCACTGCCACCAACGGCGTGGATGGCTCGGTCTACACCGGAGCCACTTTCGCCATCGACCTCAACGGGGGCGAACTGCAGACCCCTTCCATCCGGGTCGCTGATCGCGAGGTGGGTTTCAACAACTACGCCTGGCTCACCTTCAATGGCGGCACCATCAAGGCCATCGGCGGGGACAACGCGGACTTCATCACGACCTACGGCGGTGGCCAGACCACCTTCGTCGCGGGTGGCGGTGCCATCATCGACACGAACGGTCGCAACCTCGGCCTGACCATCAACATGGTCCGAAGTGGCAGCAGCACGGGCGGCCTCACCAAGAATGGTTCGGGCACTCTCAACCTTGCGGGTCTTGTTTACAATTACCGCGGAAACACCCTGGTCAATGACGGCGCGTTGACCGTGAGCAACGTCAGCTCGCTGGAGTTCTTCCCGTCCAGCAACGGCATCACCAACTCCGTCTCCGCCGGCAGCACCACCGCCAGCCTGTCCTTCCTTGGAAAGGTGTATCTCAATCTTGGCGCTGCGGATGCCACCGGCGGCAACACCTGGAATCTCTTCAACCTCGCGAGCTTCACCCCCACTCCCGTGCTGACACCCACCCTGGTCGACAGCACCCTCGGTGCCTTCAGTCCAGTTGAGACTCCAGGCGTCTGGGAGCTTCCCGTCACCGGTGCCAAGTGGGTCTTCTCGGCAACCAGTGGCAACCTCGCCTACGTGGTCAATGCAACACCTTACGAAACCTGGGGCTCCCTGTATGGTCTCGCCGCCGGCAGCGAGGGTGGCGACCTTGATGGCGATGGACTGACCAACTTCCAGGAATACGCCTTCGGCCTGATTCCCAACAGCGGCTCTTCCGTCAATCCCATTGCCGTCCAGCTCGACAAAGCCACCGGCAAATTCCGCTACACCCGCAGGGCGACTCCTTCCTCCACGGGCCTGGCCTATACGGTCTGGACCTCGACCGACCTCACCAACTGGACGGAAGACACCGGAGCCACCTCATCGCAGACGGTGACTGGAACGGTCGATGAGGTCGAAACCGTGGAGGCCACTCTCACCGGCACCCTTCCGCTCACCCAACCCAAGCTCTTCATCCAGGT
>JAIXVN010000285.1 GCA_027483005.1 Verrucomicrobiaceae bacterium | reverse complement strand
TGCTCAAAGAGACTCTGCGGAGCCCTGCGGCTGGCCGCCTTGAGCTTTTCCTCCAAAGCTTCGCGCAGCAGTGCGGAACGGCTGGTCTGCTTCGCCCGCGCCATCGCATCCATCCGGCTCACTAGTGTAGTCCGTCAAGCAGATTGGGTCTTATTCAGTTTGGCACGCCCTCGCCTGACTCTTTCGAGAATATCACAGGCCGAGGCGGTCCAGACGAATGGTTTGGGGTTTGCATTGTGGGCGGTCAGGTAGTTCTGAATTGCCTCAATGAGTTCCGGCACATCCCGAAACACGCCCCGCCGCAATCCTTGAACGGTTAGATCCCTGAAAAATCGCTCGACCATGTTAAGCCAGGACGCGCTTGTCGGCGTGAAGTGAACATGGAAGCGCTTGTGACGCTTCAACCACGAAACGACTTTCGCGTGTTTGTGGGTCGCATAGTTGTCACAGATGATGTGGATCTCTTTATCGCTTGGAGTCGTCCTGTCAATCAGCTCGAGGAACTTGATCCACTCCTGGTGCCGGTGCTTCTTCATGCACGTGCCGATGACTTCCCCGTTGGCGATATTGAGAGCCGCGAACAACGAGGTCGTGCCGTTGCGCTTGTAGTCATGAGTCATTGTTTCGCACCGCCCCTTCTTGATCGGAAGCCCAGGTTGTGTGCGGTCCAACGCCTGGATTTGGCTCTTCTCATCGCAGGATAGAACGATGGCGTGCTCCGGCGGGCTCAAATACAACCCGATGATATCTTCAAGTTTTTCCTCGAAATGCTTATCGTTGGAAAGCTTGAATGACTTGATCCGGTGAGGTTTGAGACCGGCTGATGACCAAACCCGTCCGACAGTGGATGGACTCACCCCGACTTGTCGGGCCATCGTCGTGCGACTCCAGTGGGTATGGCCATCAGGCTTTTTGTTCGTGGTCAGTTTGATAATCTTGGAGCGGATGGCGGCCGAGATGGGAGGGATCCGCCCCGGTCTGCTCTTGTCTTTGATAATGGCTTCGATCCCGCCCTGGGCGAAACGGGTACGCCAGCGCCCTACCTTCTTCCTGTCCTGTCCAAGGCGCTGCGCGATTTCGTCGTTCTGCAATCCCACAGCGGCAAGCAGAATGATCGCCGCCCGCTCCCGGCAACGAATCGAACTTGATCGTGCTTTGCTCATGCGCAGAAGCTTGGCGCGCTCACTCTCAGATAGTTTCACCTCCGGCGCGACTCTCATACCAGAAACATAGCAAATTCTCGATAAGAGTCAATTTGTAAGACGGACTACACTAGGCGGGTTGGAGAATCGCCCGCTACAGCACCAAAAAACGAAGTTTGAATGCTGTGTGTGCCCGCAGCTAGCCTTTTGTCCCCGTTTCCCCACCCGCTTCCGGGTTTTGACAGACGGGCGGACATGGCTATCTTCCCGACTCTCATTCACAACCCCTTCATCCCATGAGCGAAACCACACTCGAAAAGCACACGTTCCAGGCGGAGATCCGCCAACTGCTCGACCTCGTCGTCCACTCACTCTACACGGATCGCGAGATTTTCCTCCGCGAGCTGGTGTCGAATGCCTCCGACTCGCTGGAAAAACTCCGCCACCTGCAGGGCACTGAGAAGGACATCACCGATCCCGAGCTGCCCCTTGAAATCCGCATCACCGCCGACAAGGAGGCCGGCACGCTGACGATCGCCGATCACGGCATCGGCATGACCCGCGAGGAGTTGGTCGAGAACCTCGGTACCATCGCCCACTCCGGCACCAAGTCCTTCCTTCAGGCAATGAAGGAAAGCGGCAGCACGCCGGGCAACATGATCGGCCAGTTCGGCGTCGGCTTTTATTCGGCCTTCATGGTGGCCGATGAAGTCCAGGTCTTTACCCGCAGTTGGCGTCATGAGGGCGAGTCGCTCGTCTGGACCAGCGACGGCGTGAGCGGCTACACGATCGAGGAAAGCGAAGGCGTTTCACGCGGCGTGAAGATCGTGCTGAAGCTGAAGCCGGAGTTCACCGAATATGCCGAGGAATACCGGCTCAAGCACCTCATCACCACCTACAGCAACTTTGTCGGCTTCCCGATCCTGCTCGATGACAAGCGGATCAACGAGGTCGAGGCGCTGTGGCTGAAGAACAAGTCCGACATCACCGAGGACGAATACAAGGCCTTCTATCAGTTCACCGCCAAGGCCTACGACGAGCCCGCCTACCGCCTGCATTTCAGCGCCGATGCCCCGATCGCGATCAACGCGCTGGTCTTCGTGCCGACCGAGAATCCCGAGAAGCTCGGCTTTGCCAAGATCGACGGCGGCGTCTCGCTTTACTGCAAGAAGGTCCTCATCGACGCCGATCCGAAAGGCCTGCTGCCGGACTGGCTGCGCTTCCTGAAGGGCGTGATCGACAGCGCCGACCTGCCGCTGAACATTTCCCGCGAGTCGATGCAGGACAGCGCGCTGGTGAAAAAGCTCGGCAGCGTGATCAGCAAGCGCGTGATCAAGATGTTCGAAAAGGAGGCCGAGTCCGATCCCGAGAGATATCTGGCTTTCTATAAGAAATTTGATCGCTTCTTCAAGGAAGGCGTGGCCACCGACTATCCGAACCGCGAAGGGCTGGCGAAGCTGCTGCGTTTCGAGTCTACTCTAACAGATGCGGGCAAGTTCGTCGGCTTTACCGATTACGCCGGTCGCACCAAGGATGGCCAGGACAAGATCTTTTATCTCGTCGGTCCGAGCCGCGAGCAGCTTGAGAGCAGCCCCTACATCGAGGCCTTCAAGACCCGTGGGCTGGAGGTGATTTTCTTCACGGATCCGGTCGATGAGTATGTTGTGGATTCGCTTGGCGAGTTTGATGGCAAGAAGCTCGTCTCGGTCACCCAGGCCGGAGTTGAACTCGAAGACGCCGCCGCAGAAGGGGAGTCGCTCAACGCGGACGAGATCGAAAAGCTCTGCATCTTCCTGAAGGACGAGCTCGGCGATCGCGTCACCGAGGTTTCCAGCGGCAAGCGTCTCGTCGATAGCCCGATCATCGCGCTGGTGCCTGAGGATGGCATGACTCCGCAGATGCGTCGGATGATGAAGGCGATGGATGAGAACTTCAAAGACGAGATCAAGGTCCAGTTGGAGATCAATCCGCGTCACTCGCTGGTGCGGAAACTTTCCGATGCGCGCGAGAAGAACCCGGAGGTCGCCGGACTGGTGGCCCGCCAGCTTCTCGACAACGCCCTGATCGCCGCCGGTCTCCTCGATGACGCCCGCGACACCATCAGCCGGATGAATGCGTTGATGGAAAAGGCGATGGGTTGAGGAGCTTCGAAGCTGCTTTGAGAGATTCAAATCACCCCTTGTCAGCCCCGGAAGCGGGTGTCGGCAGGGGGTGAATTGCGTAAGGGTCCGTCATAGGAAACGGTTCTCTGTCATGAATTCATCACGGATCTCTGAATCAATTTGACGTCAACACGGGATCGTCTCATACCTACAAAGTCAATTTTTTGTAAGAAGTCCGTTCCTAGTGTTAAAGCCACAATGCAACCTCGAAGCCAGTTCACGGATGTTTCCGCTCCCTGTGGCCCTGCTGACCAAGTCCCTTCGAATGGGGGATGGCAGTATTGCCAGTATGGCGATGTGATTCGGAGGGAGGGTTTCCAGACCGGGCATCCTGAGACCGCTTGGCGAAGGGGCCGAGCGTGATGAAGCGCTTTGCTTTTCGCTTAATCGCTTTTCCGATTCCTGATTCTCAACCCTTTCGTCTGAAACCCATGAAATCCCGTTTCCTCCGTCTTTCTGCTGTCCTGATCCTGCTCGGTCTGCTGGCCGTTCTGACCCATCAAAGGACACGTGATTCATCCGCCACGAAGCCGGAGCGAGGTGTCTCGGCGCGTGAGCAAGGGTCGGCTTTGATCGCTCCACTCACCGGGGAAAGCGACAAGGCATCCCAGCAGATCGAAGCCGAGCCCGCGAAGGACTTCGGGGCCTGGGCCTCCGAAAAGATCCCGACGCCCGATCTGGAGAAGATCGACGCCTTTCAGGGTTGGGTGGAGCGTTGGAAGGAGGCGACTCCGGAAGAGCGCGCCGCGATGGTGGAAGAGGGCGAGTGGCTGGCCAAGGAACGTCGGGCCGAGTTCAAGGCCCTGATCGCGAGCAATCCCAGAGCGGCGTTGGCGCAATCGGTCCCGCGGGTGATCCGCCAGGATCTGCCGGAGAAGATCGTGGCCTCGCTGGAAAAGCCTGTTTCGGCGACCGGGAACTATCAGGTTTACATGGGTCGTCCGGCCCCCGGCATGCCGATGCCCGAGGAAGGGCTCACGCTCCGGTATTTCGAGACTGCGGACGGCATGAGCTATCAGGCTCGGGTGTTCGGTGAAATGGAGCCGGTGATGTCGCGCAAGCAGATCCCGCTTCGTGGTGTGGCGATCGACCGCGAACTGGCCGTGGCGGAGAGCCCTGTGAGGCAGTTGGAGATCGGCGAACGGATCGCGCCAGGCACGGTGGTGGAGGACGTGTGTCCGGTATCGGGAATCACCACCGAGGCCGTGGTGTCGAATGAACCCGTGACCGAGGAGGCCCCGACCGTCGAGGTGGGCGAGCGGCTGATCACCCTTTGCAATGGATCGCACGTGACCGTGATGGATGAGAAATACCGGACCTTCGTCCAGGCCAGCGGCCCCGGTGGAGCGGGCTTCTATCTGGACAATTTCCCGGGGACTTCTTCGAGGGCGATCGGCAACTTCCGCTGCCTCTACATCCGCGTGACCTATCCGGATCAGATGGCTCCTCCCAACACCGAGGATCAGGCCCTGAACGACATGAAGGACGTGGGCCGCTACTATCGCGAGGCTTCCTTTGGAAAGCTGACGGTCACCTCGACGGTGACGCCGCTGATCACGCTGCCCCAGACCCTCGCGTGGTACATTGCCAAGGATGCCGAGGTCGATGGTCTGGGCGTGATCCACAACCAGGCCCGCGCCGAGGCGCGCAAGCTCGGGTATGATTCCACCCAATACAACTGCATCATCGTCCGGGTGAACGGCGGTCTCCGCAGCGGTGCCTCGTGGGGCGGCGGCGACAGTGTCTGGGCAGGCTGGGGAGGCATGGACGTGTTGAATCATGAGTGTGGACATTCGCTTGGTCTCAACCATGCCAACTACTGGGACACCACCGACGGCACGGCTTACGGAACCGGTGCGAATCAGGAGTATGGTAATCCCTACGATGTCATGGGTGGCAGCGGTGGGTTCAGCGCGCACTACAACACCATCAGCAAGCGGACGCTCAACTGGCTTCCCTCTAACTACTTTCACTCTCCGGTCACCAATGGGGTCTATCGGATCCACGCTTACGACCAGCCGACGCTGGAGGAAGGGAAACGCTACGCGCTGACCGTGGCAAAGGACAGCGTCCGCCAGTACAATGTCGAATACCACCCGGCGCGTGGAGGCCTGTTGGCGGATTCCGCCCTGGTGCTTTACAGCGGGATGGGCAGCAATGCCGGACACCTGCTCGACACCACGCCCGGCAGCGCGGGCGGCAAGAATGACGCCGGCATCGCGGTGGGCCGAACCTTCTCCGACCTCGAAGCGGACATGCACTTCACGGTGCTGTCGAAGAACAACACCACGCCGCCCTCACTCGACATCGCCTATCAGCGCGGACCCTTCCCGGGAAATGTCGCGCCGACCACGACGATCGCGGCCTCCACGACCAACGCGCTGGTAGGCGATACGGTGACCTTCACCGCGACGGCCAACGATTCGAACGGCGATGCGCTGGCCTATCAGTGGGAGTTCAGCGACGGAGTCGCGGGCACGAACTCAGCGAGCATTTCCCGCACTTTCGCGGCAGCCGCGCAAGTCACCGCCATGGTGACCGTTTCCGCCATGAAGGGCGGATCGGTGCGCGCCTCGGTGGT
>JAIXVN010000066.1 GCA_027483005.1 Verrucomicrobiaceae bacterium | reverse complement strand
GTCGCGGAATACTCCGCGCTATTGATGCACTCCACCCAAGGAAAATGTTACGCCACTTCTGAATACCGCGAATATCTCCAGGAAGCCGGGTTCGAGGATATCGTGTATCAGAATACCGCCGCCGATCGGGGCATGATGACAGCTAGGAAACCACGGCGGGGATAAATTCGAAATCCGAAGCCGAATAGAAAAAGCCCGTTATCCCCAACCCATTCTCTCATTCGTGTCCATCCTCTTTATTCGTGGTTGAAAATCTGAAATCTCTGACCACGCATGCCCAACTGGACTGAATCCGACCTCAAGGCCGCCAGTGGCTGGAAAGCCTTCAAGGACGGGAAATTGCTTTTCGAGTCCGGCCAGATCTCCCAGGCGAAATCCTCGCCCGAGGGCTGGACCGGCGCGGTGAAGGCCGGAAGTCGCCTGATCCGGCACAGCGTGAAGGTTCCGGCCCCCGGTCATTTCGAGGTGAAATGCAGCTGTCCGGAAAATCAGACCACCGGAGCAATCTGCGCCCACGCCGTCGCGACCGGCCTCTCGCTCGTGACCCAGCGATCAACCGTCTCCGCGCCAGGCTCGGCTTCGGAGATGGCCCTGTCCCCACGAAGCACTCCAGCCCGTCCCAACACGGTCCCAGCTTTCTCCCTGAAACTGCCCCCGAACTGGCGCGACAGCCTGTCGCGGGGCCGACTGACCGTCACCGTGGCGATCGACCTTGCGGCCAGCCCGGAGCCCGCCGATGTCCGACTCGCCGACTGGTTGATCCTTCAAGGCGTGACCTCCTTGGCGAAACCGATCCCGCTTTCCCTCGATCCCGCCCGGCTTTCGGGTTTCCTCGTCACCCTGTGCGACCACCCGAGATTCCTATCCGGCACGGAGCCCATCACCCTGTCACAAGGCCGGATGCTCGCGCTCGGTCAGCCAGTGAGGGAAGGGGAGTTCGCTCTCCTGAAAGCAATCGAAACGATCATTTCAATCGATCAGCAATTTGCCGCCCTCAGCGATTCAGCAATATCCCTGCTCGGGGCCGGGGCTCCGCCGACAGATCTCGCCCCATGCTTCCATGACTGGCTGTCCGGTAGGCCCGCTAGGGTTCCGCTCAAGCTTCTGCTCCGCCGCGCCCCGGTTTGGGAGGACTGGATCGCCCTTCCGGACGACTCCTGGCTGGGCACGCTCCGACTGACCCCAGCGGTCCCGAGATTCGAACTCTCCCTCGACGGCAACCTCCAGCAACTCCAGGCCCGGCTCAGCGTGCGCTACTTCGACCTACCGCCTCTGGTCCCAGGGGACTTCGATGACCCCCATTTCCCGCGTCCCGGGACCGACGGCTCCTGGCAAGTGCGCGATACCGTTCTGGAAATGGAGGCCCTTGCCACCCTCAGCGCCGCCGGATTCATCCCCAAGGACACCCGCACCGGGATCTATCTTCTCCAAAGCGAATCCGCCATCCTCAGCTTCTGCGCCCACCGACTCCCCGAACTCCGCAGCCGCTGGACGATCGAGGAAAGCCCGCGGGTTCAGAAAACCGCTGGCTCCATCCAGGCCGTACGGCCGAAATTCGAGGTTTTGGGCTCCGGACAGGATTGGCTGGCCTTCGATTATTCATTTCAAACGGATGCTGGGATCGAGGTGTCGCGAGCCGAAGTTCTCCAGTGGTTGCGGTCTGGAAGGTCCTCCAAAACCACTCCGGGCGGTCGAACCTTGGTGCTCGACCAGGAGGCCACCGAGCTGCTCGATCCGCTGCTATCGGAGCTGGAGATTCGTCAAGAAGACGGCCATTTCATCGGTCCCAAGGCCATTGGAGAGATTGTAACGGAATTTCGTAACAAATCGCCTAAAGCAAAGACTAGTAATGGTTTGCCAGAATATTCAGATCCTCTCTCGACCACTTTGGCAGCCGGAACCGCCGATCTGCTCCGACCCTACCAGCGCGACGGGATTTCGTGGTTGTCGGATCGCCTCGAGCGCTTTGGCGGAGCCCTTCTGGCCGATGACATGGGCCTGGGGAAAACTCTTCAAACGATCGCTGCAATCGAGCGTGTGTTTGAGCTGAGTTCCGGGGACAGCGCTCACGGTCCAGTCCTGATTGTGACCCCGACTTCACTCCTGGGAAACTGGCGGGCGGAGTTCCAGCGGTTCGCGCCGGGCCGGACAGTCCGGATTCTTCACGGAGCCCAGCGTGATGCCGAGCGCAACCGAATCACGGACCAGGATGTAGTTGTCACAAGTTTTGGAACTCTGGCTCGGGATCTAGCCTGGCACCTCGGAAGGGAGTACCGCCTGGTGGCTGTGGATGAGGCCAGCCTGATGCGAAACCCAGACACCGACCACGCCAAGGCGATCTCAAAGCTTCGTTCCAAACGCCGGATTGCCCTCAGCGGAACCCCGGTGGAGAACGGTGTCCGGGATCTCTGGTCGATCTTCCGATTCATCCAGCCCGGCTGGCTCGGGACCTTGGCGGATTTCAAGGACCGTTACGAGGCGCCGCTGCAGGAAATCCCCAGGCCGAAGTCCACGCTGGAGCGACTGAGACTAAAAACCTCGCCATTCATCCTACGCCGCACCAAGGAGGAGGTCGCCAGCGATCTGCCGTCGAAGCTGATCATCGACGACTACTGCGAGCTCTCGGCCGATCAGCGGCAGGTCTACCGCGACATCCTCGGTGAGGGCGGCAAGCGGATCGACGAGATCCGGAAAAGCGCTGGCAGCGGCGCCGCACGGATCCAGATGCTGACCACGCTACTGAGACTCCGGCAGGTTTGCTGCGACCTGGCCTTGCTGAAAAACGATCGTTTGAGTGCTCTGGCGATCGAGCGAAGATCCGCCAAGCTCGAACGTTTGTTGGAGCGCATCGATGAAGCGGCAATGGGTGGTCACAGAATGCTGGTTTTCAGTCAGTTCCAAGCCCAATTACTGGAAATCCGGAAAAGGCTTTCCGGTAGCCAGATCGACAGTTTCTTACTTGATGGCTCGACACGGAACCGCCAGCAACTGGTCGATGAGTTCCAGAAACCGACCGGACCGCCGGTGTTCCTGATCAGCCTGAAGGCCGGCGGCTACGGCCTGAACCTGACGGCGGCCGACACCGTAGTGCACTTTGATCCGTGGTGGAATCCAGCCGCCGAGGCCCAGGCCACGGACCGGGCGCACCGGATCGGCCAGAACCGACCCGTGACCGTTTACCGCTTGCTGACCCGTGGGACGGTCGAGGAAAAGGTCGTCCAGCTCCAGGCCAACAAGCGCGAGCTTGCCAACGCCACCTTCGACGAATCCGGCCAAGGCGATGTCGGCTGGTCGGAAACCGAGCTTTTCGATCTCCTGAGGTCCTGAGGATCATTCTGGTCGGTCCCTGAACATTACTTGTTACAATGTATGTAATACGGGGTGGAATCGTCTAGATTTCCCATGGGGTAAGCTCCCCAACCTTCTGCGTCTGGCCGCCGAACCGTAGCTGGAACCTCCTGCTCCAGACCGTCTTGGGAGCGTCTCGCTCCGAGTCTTCCTTCTTCCGGCTGGGAGCTAGAAGCTCCCGAAACGGACTGGAGCAGTGATGCTCCTTGCCTTGCACCCGTCGCGTCGCCACACATTTGGCCCATGTGGATGAGTGCAAAATCTCGGGCTTTCGCTCTCGTGCTGCTTGGGCTGATTGGCTCGGGCCCGGGAGCTTCGGCATCAACGACCATTCCAATTTCCCACGACTGGACATTCAGAGTCGGCGGCAAACAGTTCGGCTTGATCGGCTATCCAAAAGGATTTTTTGACCACAGAACGGTGATTCGGTACGGCTACGGATACTTCACTTCCCGCTTGCCAGTCCCAGTTGTCACCGTATTGAGCGGGATATTCCCGCTGCTAGTGTGTTCCGGTTGTTTCTTATCTGTCCGTTGGCGCAACGATGACGCTTCCGAACAATAGCAATCAGCGCTATTGGCTCGTTGTCAACCAGCCGCACTTAACGCTGCCACCCCCCTCTTTCAGCTTGGCGGTTCTCCCGCTGGCATGGCAAAGGGACAGGGCTGGCAATCCCTTCCAATGTCCACGCCGTTCGGCCTGTCAGGTCCACCCTTGCCTATCCATTCAAATTCCCCGTGATGCTGCGGCAATAAACAAGAAGGGCCTGATCAGGCGAAAACCCGAAATGCTGGGCCGCGCCCCTGCCTTGGCTGTCCAACCGGTTCCAGCGGACACTTTCATCCGGATCCAAGGCCCAATCCCAGCACGCAGATGATGCCGTTTCCATCCACCAGACGGCGCCGCGTGCTGGATCCGTCAAAGCCGCTCGACCCGCCAAAGCAGACTTCCCGTGGGAGAGCCTGATGATCAGGATGTCTCCTGCTGGGTTCATGCCTTAGCGGGTGGTAAACCCATTCCCGACGCAGTGATCACAAGGCGGGTTGGATGGCCATTCGTAGCAGAGCCCTTTCGAAAGGGGGCGGACATCGACTCCCGAGCTTCCAAACCACTCATCGACTGATCAGGAAAACAAAAAAACCATCTCCCGCTGCCGTGCAGCGAAGAGATGGTTTTTTGAAACGTGATGAAGGATTGACGCGAGGATCAAGAATTGGACCTCAAGTGCCCTTGAACTCAGTGTCCGTCGCCTTTGGTACGTTGACTGGAGGTGTGAATCCGCCGGTTCCACCAGCGCCACCAGCACCACCAGCGCCACCGCCAGCCGGCGATCCTAGTGGATTTCCTGGCCCAACCTCAACACCGGGTGCTGCAGCCTGGATCTCGGCGACGGCATCTGCGGCCACGACCAAGGCCCCGTTGGCGATGGCTTGAATCTGCCCTGGAGCGATCTGGGCAATTCCTTTGACCAGCGCCCCCACCTCGGCCTTGGTGGCCCCCATGGCGGTGATGACCGCTTGCGTCGCTTCCGCCGCCATCTCAGGCGGATTGGTTTTCAGGAACTCAGCGACCGCCGCGAGGACGGCGCTGACCTTCTCATTGCTCTGGGATGCCTTTGGGAAACTCTTGCAGATCGCTGCCACTTGGGCCTTGAGCGCCTGAATGGCCTTGGCTGCTGCGGCCGTCTGCTGGGACTTGGGTGGTGTCTGCGCGGTGACGCTTTGTTGGCAAAGGCAGGCACCCAGGAAGGCGATCGAGTTCGCGACAATCCATCGGGTCCGAAAGAACCTTGAAACCCGTGAGCTTCCGCGACTTGTGGCAAGTAATAAGCTGTTGATTGGCATCCCCAGCAAATTAGCGGGCTCGGGTCCGCCGGGAGAATTGGCGAATCAGGGAATTGGAGCGCTTTTGCGCATTTCTTGCACTTCTCGGTGGCGCAGCCTTCACTTCCCCTTGAGCTTCGCCACCATCGCCGCATCGAGATTGAAGAACTTGGTGCCGGTGGGTTGAAGCACGCCATCTGGCTGGACTTGATACTCGAAGGCCTTCAGCGGCTGCACTCCCTGCACCTCAGACATCAGGTAAACCCTGATCGTCATGGCCTCCTTGCCGGTTCCCCCTTCGAGCTTCTTCACCGCGAACTGCACCTCGTTGGGTCCATCGACCGCACCACCAATCACGACCTCGGCCTCCTTGGCGTTGGCGAACCTGTGGATGCTGATCTTGTTGACCTGGACCTGAACCTCGCGACCCGGGCAGAAGACATAGACCTTGGCGATGTACTTCGCGACCGGCGCGACCACCGCCACGGGAGGAACGATGCCGGACGGACGGGCCTCCGGGGTTTCCTCGAGGTAGTGCAGGTTCCCGGCAGCCAGTTCCTTGCGGACTTCCGGCAGGATGGCAAGATTGACGAAATCCGCGCGATCGTATCGCCACGCCGCACCTTCCAGGATGAAGGAAAGCACGATCAGGTTGTCGGTCGGAGCGCCATCAACCCCGAAGTCGATCTTGCCGAAGTAGGAGGCCTTGGCGGTGGCCCCCTTCTCTTTCGCTTCGAGGAACTTCAGCCCCTGGAGGGAAGGCGGCGGAGCGGGCAGTTCGAAAATCCCTGCGGGAAAGGCGCGCTTCTCAGCTCCCAAGCGGTTCTGAATCTCCACCTGTCGATAGCGGGCGGTGGCCACCTGCCACGAGCGAACGTCCTTCTTGAGCATCGCGTCGCGCCAGATCGCGTAGGTTTTCTCAAGCGAGGGGCGCAAGGTGTCCTGCCCCACCACGGAACAGACCGAGAAGGCAATCACGAAAAGGCAGGAAATCAGGCGCTTCATGAACAAAACGATTGGACAAAGTAGGCCCCACGACAACAAGGAATCCCACCGCCGATTCTCTCGGGGGAGATTCCGCATGAGTAGCATTCTGCAAAAAGTGGCGCCGATCGGCGAGGCGAGGGACAAGGAGATCCTCAAAGACGGGCAGGTTCACGTTTATCGGATCACTCCGCAGGGCGAGGTTCAGGCCCATCTTTACTTCCCGCCAGACGGATCGGCTGCGGGAACCGACCGCCCTGTGGTGGTGTTTTTCCATGATGGATTCTGGGACAGCGCGATGCCGACACAGTTCGTGCCGCACTGCCTGCACTTCGCCAGTCGCGGAGCCGTGGCCATCGCAGCGGAAACCCGCATTTCCTCGAAGAACGGCACCGGACCGGTGGAAGCGCTGGAGGATGCCCGTGAGTTGATCCGCTGGATTCGTCGCAACGCGCAGATGCTGGGGATCGACCCGAAGAAGATCGCCGTCGGCGGAGCCGGTGGCGGTGCCTGGTTGGCCTTGCTCACCTCGATGCCGAAGGACAAGGAGATGCCGTCCGATGACGGAGTCGAGTGCCGGGCACAAGCGGTGTTGCTGTTCAGCGCCTTGCTGAACACCACTCCGAAGGGTCAGGGAGCTTCGAAGTTTCCAGATGGCAAGACGGCGAAAAAGCTCAGCCCTTCAAGCCAGGTGCGTCGCAAGCTGCCACCGATGATCCTCTTTCACGGCAAGAATGACCGCGTGACTCCCCTTTCCGAGGCGCAGAAGTTCGCCCGCCGACTCCGCTGGCGTGGCAATGCCTGTGAGCTGGTCGATTACGACAAGGCTGACCACAGTTTCTTCAACTTCAATGTCAGTCATCTGCACTTTGAACTCACCGTCGGCGCGGCGGATCGCTTCCTGGTGGAAAGAGGGATTCTCGCCCAGCCACCGATCGAGGATGAGGCGCAAGGCTGATTTCCAGTAGGTCGGCTGTGCAAAAGACATGGGACGGGTCGATGGTTCTGGCGTGGTCGGTCGCCTTGGCGATTCTGGCGGTGGGTTTGACCTTGCTGCTGGGATTGGTTGGCAAATCGGTTTGGGAAGCCTGTCTCATGTCCAATGCCGTGCAGGTCGAGGGAAGGCTCCTCTCGGTGGAACCGGAGTCAACCAACTCGCGCCGGCGCTACACGAATGTCCTCTATCGGTATGAGTTTGGCGGAATGCCTCATCAGTCCGATCGTCTGGCTCTCTTCAAGCGGACCGGCTCCTTTTACCAATCCCTCAAATGGGACCTGGACCACAACCGACCCATCCTGGTGTGGGTCGATCCGGACCATCCGCAGCGGGCATTCCTGGACCGGGAGTTCGTGGTCTGGCCCTTCGCAGGTGGTCTGGTTTTTTCCCTCGGGTGGAGCTCGATGGGGCTTTACTTGATGAAAAGGGTTGGGAGAGCGTCCGGGAAAAACTCAGGTGAAACGATCATCCGAAGAGACCGACGGAGAAACCGTTAGAGAGAGCGATCTGTTGCTTCTCCGAGTCATTGCTCCTGTCAACTCCAACTCCCCGGGGCATTCGCGCCTTGCATTCCGCAGGAGACTCGTTAGTCGTTTGATCGTCGAAACAGATGGTTGATTCGACTGGTTCAATCCTGTTCGCGAATGAAGTCACGACTCGCTCTCCTGCTCATGCCTGTTGTTCTGGCAGCCACTGCCTGCAAAAAGGAGGTGCAGGCCCCACAGCTGCCACCTCCTTTGGTGATGGTGGCAAATCCCCTGGTGCGGGACGTCCCTTTCGTCGCTGAGATCATCGCGCAGACGGAGGCCAAGGCGAATGTCGAGGTCCGGGCCCGGGTGGAAGGCACCGTGGAGAAGATCGCCTTCAGCGAAGGCTCCGAAGTCAAGGAGGGCGACCTGCTTTTTGTGTTGGACCGGAAGCTGATCGAGGAACGTCTTGCTGCGGCCAGGGGCAATCTCGGTCAGGTGACCGCCGCCCTGGCCCGCACGAAACTGGATGTCGAGCGACTGACACCTTTGGTGGAAAAGCAGGCGGTTCCCCGCAAGGATCTCGACAATGCCAAGTCGGCGGTGGAGTCCTCGGAATCCGCCATGGAAACCGCCAGAGCCCAGGTGAGGTCCGCCGAACTGGATTTGACCTACACGGAAATCAAGGCCCCGGTGAGTGGCCTGATCGGATCGAAGCAGGTCGATGTCGGCTCGCTGGTTGGAAAGGGGCAAGCCACCCTGATGGCGACCATTTCGCCGCTCGATCCGATCTGGGCGAACGCGGATGTGAGCGAAGTGGCCTATCTGAACGCGGCCGAAAAGTTTTCCGATCCTCAGAATTCCAAGGCGGTGTTCTCGCTTCTTCAGGCCAATGGGCAGGTCCACGGCCACACCGGAAAGCTGGCCTTCGTCGATCGTTCCGTGAACTCCTCGACCGGCACGCTCAAGGTCCGAGTCGAGTTTCCGAACCCGGAAAAGATCCTTCGTCCCGGCCAGTTCTGCCGCCTGCGGGTGGTGGGACGGACCGATGCGGGGGCGATCCTGCTTCCCCAGCGCGCGGTGCAGGAGCTGCAGGGCCTTCACAACGTCTTCGTGGTCGATGGCGGTGGCAAGGCGAGCTTCAAGCGCGTCAAGATGGGCCGGCGGATTGGCCCGCTGTGGATCGTCGAGTCCGGTCTGACAGGGACGGACACCGTGATCATCGAAGGGCTTCAGAAGGCGCGCGACGGTCAGCCCGTCACTCCGCAGCCGACCAAGATCGACGACGCTCCGGTTCTCGAACTGCTGGCTTCGGTTCCCGGGGCCAAGGCCGAGACTCCCTCCAACAAGTAGCATCCCGAGTTCATGGCTGATTTTTTCATCCGTCGTCCGATCGTCGCGATGGTGATCTCCATCCTGATGGTGATCGTCGGAGGCTTCGTCCTGACCCGCCTGCCGGTGTCCGAGTATCCCGAGGTCAGTCCTCCGGTGATCAACGTGACCGGAAATTTCCGAGGCGCCGATGCCGAAGCCGTGGAGGCCTCGGTGGCGACTCCGATCGAAGCGCAGATCAACGGCGTCGAGGACATGCTTTACATGAAGTCGGTGAACGCCGCCGACGGCTCGATGACGCTCACCGCGACCTTTGACCTCGGCACCAGTCCGAACCTCAACCAGGTCAACGTCCAAAACCGCGCGTCGCTGGCCTTTCCCCGACTTCCTGAAGCGGTGACCCGAGATGGCGTCAGCGTGAAACGGTCGAGCCCGGACATTCTGATGATGATCGGCCTCGTGTCGCCGAAGGGGACCTACGACGCGGTTTTTCTCTCGAATTATGCCACGATCAACCTGATCGACGCGATCGCCCGTGTGAAGGGGGTGGGCGACGTCAAGAATTTCACCGCTCAGGACTACGCGATGAGGCTGTGGATCGACCCTGACCGTCTGGCGTCGCGCGGCCTCACCCCGTCCGACGTCATCGCGGCGGTTCGAGAGCAGAACGTCCAAGCCGCGGCCGGTCTGGTGGGCGCGGAGCCCGCGAAGAAGGGACAGGAGTTTCAATACAACGTCGTGGCCAGTGGCCTGTTGAAGGAACCGAAGGAGTTCGAGGAAATCATCGTGCGTTCCTATCCCGATGGTTCGCAGGTCAAGGTGAAGGACATCGCGCGGATCGAGATGGGTGCGCAGACTTACAAGAGCACGGCTCGCGTTGGCGGCGCTCCGGCTGCGGCGCTCGGGATTTATCTCGCTCCGGGGGCCAACGCGCTTTCCACGGCGGATGCGATCAAGAAAGAACTGGCCGACATGGAGCAACGTTTCCCGCCCGACATGAAGGCCCAGGTCACGCTCGACTCCACCCTGCCGATCAAGGCCTCGATGGAGTCGATCGTTCACACGTTGTTTGAAGCGGTGATCCTGGTCATCGTCGTGGTCTTCATTTTCCTCCAGAGTATTCGTGCCACGCTGATCCCGATGCTGACGGTGCCGGTGGCCTTGCTTGGGACCTTCATGGTGTTTCCGCTGCTGGGATTCTCGGTGAACACGCTGACGCTCTTCGGCCTCGTGCTGGCGATCGGCATCGTGGTCGATGACGCCATCGTCGTGGTCGAGGCGGTGATGCATCATCTCGAGCACGGTGCGACCCCGGTCGAGGCCACCAGGAAGGCGATGAAGGAGGTTTCCGGACCGGTCATCGCGATCGCCCTGATCCTCTGCGCGGTCTTTGTGCCGGTGGCCTTCATGCCCGGACTGACCGGCACGCTCTATCAGCAGTTCGCCATCACCATCGCGGCCTCGGTCATCTTCTCCGCCATCAATGCCCTCACGCTGAGTCCTGCCCTCGCGGCATTGCTGCTTCGTCCGCCGAAGCCGCAGAAGGGACCGCTTGGCATGTTCTTCCGCGGATTCAACAAGGGCTTCGATGCCATCACTTCGGGATACACCGGAGTGGTCGGCTACCTGGTGCGTCGATCCGCGCGGACGATGCTGCTGCTCGTGGCGGCCGTGGTCGGGATCGTGTTTCTTGGCAAGGCGGTTCCCGGTGGTTTTGTCCCGGACGAGGACAAGGGTTACTTCTTCATTTCCGCCGAGCTTCCGAATGCCGCTTCGATGCAGCGTTCCGAAGCGGTTGGGGCGAAGATCGAGCAGATCCTGGCGAAGACCGAGGGCATTGACTCCTACGTGAACATCTCCGGCTTCAGCATCATGAGCGGAGTGGCCTCGTCCAACTCGCTGACCTTCTTCGTCAGCCTGAAGGACTGGAAAGAGCGCACCACCCCGCAGACCCACGTCAAGGGCATCATGCGGAATCTAACAGGACAGTTCATGCGGATCCCCGAGGCGCGGGCGCTGGCCTTCGGTCCCCCTTCCCTGCCCGGTTACGGCAGCGCGTCCGGTTTCACGTTCGAGCTTCAGGATCGGTCCGGCGGATCGGTTCAGGAACTCGCGATGATGTCGGAGAAGTTCCTGATGGAAGCCTCGAAGCGTCCCGAACTGACCCGTCTCTACACCGGCTTCAGGCCTTCCGTTCCGCAGATCAAGGTCGATCTCGATCGCGAGAAATGCCGCAAACTCGGGGTCAATGTCAGCGACGTTTTCAACACCCTCCAGTCCTACCTCGGTGGCGCGTATGTGAACGACTTCAACCGCTTCGGCCGCGTTTACCGTGTCTTCCTTCAGGCCGAGCCGCAGTTCACCAGCAAGCCCGAGGACATCCGGAAATTCAACGTCCGCAACAAGGATGGGCTGATGGTGCCGCTCGACACGCTGGTGAATGTTTCCGCGACGGGCGGCCCGGCTTTCACCACCCGCTACAATCTTTTCCGCACGACCGAGATCACCGGTGCCCCGGCCCCGGGCTACAGCTCGTCGCAGGCGGTGGCCGCGATGGAGGAGGTGGCGAAGCAGGTGCTGCCATCGAACTTCGGCTATGAGTGGACCGGGCTGACCTATCAGGAAAAGAAGGCCGAGGGTCAGGCGGTGTTCATTTTCGGACTCGCGATCGTGTTCGTCTTCCTCCTTCTGGCGGCGCAGTATGAAAGCTGGTCGCTGCCCTTCAGCGTGCTTCTGGCGACGCCGCTCGTGGTCCTGGGCACCTACCTCGGCCTGCTGATGCGTGGCTTTGAAAACAACGTCTATGCGCAGATCGGCATCATCATGCTGATCGGTCTCGCGGCGAAGAATGCGATCCTGATCGTCGAGTTCGCAAAGATGGAGTTCGACAACGGCAAGCCCTTCATCGAGGCCGCCATCCTCGGCGCGAAGCTGCGGCTGCGGCCGATCCTGATGACGTCCTTCGCCTTCATCCTGGGTGCCGTTCCGCTCGCGATCGCCGCAGGATCGGGAGCCGAGTCACGAAAGGTCATGGGCACCGCCGTGGTCTTCGGGATGGGCATTGCCACCCTCATCGGGGTCTTCATCATTCCGGCCTGTTATGTGTTCGTGATGAGGCTGAACGGATCGGGAAAGAAGAAGGCGCTCGACGATGAACCTTCCGAGCAGACCGAGCTCCCGCAGGCAGAGCACCCCGCCCACGGATGAACGACCACGACTGCTTTTCATGAACTCCATTTTCCTCAAAGCCGGCCTTGTTTCCCTCCTCCTGCTGCCCGGTTGCATGGTCGGACCGGACTACTCGCGCCCCGGCACCGGAGCCAACTCGTTCTTCCGCTTCGGTGGCTCCTCGGGATCCAGCTCGAAGACCTTTGGCGATCTCGACTGGCGTTCGGTTTACCGCGATCCGGCGCTGCGCGATCTGATCGAGGAAGGCCTCGCCAACAACCTTGACCGCAAGGCCGCCGCCGCGCGGGTGATCCAGGCGCAGGCGAACCTGATCTCGGTGCGTTCGAGGTTGGTGCCGACCATTGGCGTCGGATACAGCGGCGAAGTCGGTGGCGTCACCAACAAGATCAATCCCGCGCTTTCCGGTGACTACGAGTCGCATGGAGCCGCACTCACGATGTTCGACTATGAGGTGGATTTCTGGGGACGAATCCGTCGTCCAACTGAAGCGGCGAAGGCCCAGTTGCTTGCCTCGGAGGAAGGCGAACGCCTGGTGCAACAGGGACTCATTGCAGGCATCGCCACCACCTATCTCACCCTTCGCGAGCAGGATGAGGAGCTGGCGATCTCAAATCGCACGCTGAAGGCACGCCAGGAATCGCAGGCGCTGATCAGTGCTCGGGAAAAGGGTGGCCAGAGCGCCCTGCCCGACGTGAAGCAGGCGGATGTCCTGGTGGCGGAGGCCGATGCCGCCATCCAGCAGATTGAAAAGCAGATCGCCCAGTTGGAGAATCAGTTGAGCGCACTCTGTGGTCGAGCTCCGAGCCCGGTCCGCCGGGGCCGGGCCCTCAGTGATCAGGGCATCGTCGTCAGCGCTCCGGCCGGGCTCCAGGCGGGACTTCTCGCACGACGTCCCGACGTCCGACTTTCCGAGCAGCAACTCGTGGCCGCCAACGCCCGCATCGGAGTGGCCCAGGCCGAGCTGCT
Organism: Verrucomicrobiaceae bacterium; assembly: GCA_027483005.1. Classification (GTDB taxonomy): domain Bacteria; phylum Verrucomicrobiota; class Verrucomicrobiia; order Verrucomicrobiales; family Akkermansiaceae; genus Luteolibacter. The sequence goes on along the minus strand of JAIXVN010000066.1, from coordinate 3,338 downwards.
GCCAAGGATTTCTCTAACAGCATCCGCGGGTCTCAGCAGCAATGATTTCGCCGAGCTGGTGAAGGATCCGAACCGCTACTGGAAAATCGGTCCGGCGGTGAGCCTTCCCTTGTTCACTGGTGGACGTTTGAGGGCAGGTGTCGTCGGGACTCAGGCGGCGCGGGACGAGGCTGAGGCCGACTACCGGGGTGCGGTCCTTCAGGCCATGCGCGAGGTTTCCGACTCCCTGGTTTCTTGCAGCAAGAACGCGGGGATCCGCGAGGCCACCGGCCGGGTGGTCGATGCCCGGACCGTGGCCCTCGACCTGATCAAGGAAACGTTCGTGAACGGTGCGACCAGCTACCTCGATGTCCTTTACAACGACCAGCAGCTCTTTGCCGCCGAGCTGCGCCATGCAAGGGCGCGTCTCGACGAGGTCACCGCCGTGGTCGATCTCTATCGCGCCCTGGGTGGCGGCTGGGACAAATCCAGCATGCCGGCGCCGATCGATCCGACGAAGTGAGGTTGATTCAGGCTTGGGGCAACGGGCCTTGGGCATAGTTCCTGCTTGGCAGTCTTTGGGTCCTGCGGTTCATTGCCCGCCCGAGACGGGAAGTCTTTCCTCGCTTCGGGATGGCGGCTCCCCTGCCCGCCTCAAGTTGCTGATTTTGAATGCATCAATGAATTCGTTCTACCACCCGAGCACGCCGCTGGTTCCAGGTTCCCTTCACCAGCTTTCCCAGGAACACGACAACTGCGGCATGGGGGCGATCGCCCTTCTGAATGGAAAAAAGTCCCATCAGGTGATCGATTTCGCCCTGACCTCGGTGTGCAACATGACCCACCGAGGTGCAGTGGACGCCGACATGAAGACGGGGGACGGCTCGGGCGTGCTGACCCAGATCCCCTACCCGCTGTTCCGCAAGGCAGCCTCCGCCCTCGGCCACACGCTCGCGGACGATTCCGATCTCGCCGTCGGGGTGTTCTTTTTCCCGAACGAGAACCCGAAGGCAATCGACGAGATCAAGTCGATCGTCACCGCCGTCACTTCGAAGCGCGGAATCACGACCCTCGGCTGGCGCGAGGTCCCGGTGGATCTCGACGCTTTGGGAAAACTGGCCGCGAGCACACGCCCGCACATCGAGCACCTGCTGATGTTGAAGCCGACAGGCTGCGAGCCGGATCGCTTTGAGCGCCTGCTTTATCTCTGCCGTCGTGAGATCGAGAAGCTCACCAAGCCGTTCAGCCCGTTCTACATTCCGTCGTTCTCAAGCCGCCTGATCTCCTACAAGGCTCTGGCGATGCCAGCGGCGTTGCGGGGATTCTACCTCGATTTCCAGAACTCGGATTACGAGGTTGCGATCTCGCTCTACCACCAGCGCTTCTCGACCAACACCTTTCCCGCCTGGCCGCTCGGCCAGCCGTTCCGGATGATGTGCCACAACGGCGAGATCAACACCGTCGAGGGCAACCGCAACTGGATGACCTCGCGCGAGGAGTTTTTTGAATCCGAAGTCTGGGGCGATGAAATCGATCTGGTGAAGGACCTCATCCGTCATGGCGAGTCCGACTCCGCCTCGCTCGATCATGCGCTGGAATTGCTGGTCCTTTCCGGGCGTCCGCTCGAGCATGCGATGTGCATGCTGGTGCCACCCGCCTACCGGAATGATGAGGAGATCTCCGAGAACGTCCGCGCCTTCTATCAATACATCCGCTCGTTCTCGGAGCCGTGGGATGGTCCCGCCGGGCTGGTTTACACCGACGGCACGAAGCTCTGCGCCTCACTCGACCGCAATGGCCTCCGCCCCTCGCGCTACAAGCTTACCGACGGCGGACTTCTCTACATCGGCTCCGAAGCGGGTGCGGTGGTGATTGATGACGCCACGGTGGTCCGCAAGGGACGCCTCGGTCCCGGACAGATGCTTTCCGCCAACACGGTCACGGGTGAGTTGAAATACGATCGCGAGATCAAGGAGGAGCTCGCCAACAAGCAGCCGTATGGACGCTGGATCGACGAGAACCGTCTTGAGCTTCGCAAGTTCGTTTCGCCGGAAGCACACAAGCCGGACATCGACTATTCGCCTCTGGAACTTTCCCGCCAGCAGGTGGCGCATGGGATTTCCAGCGAGGAGCTGGAGATGGTCTTCCCGCCGATGATGAAGGGCGCGCAGGAGGCGGTGTTCTCGATGGGCGATGATACGCCGCTCGCCGTACTTTCGCATTACCCGCGGCTGCTGCCTACCTACTTCAAGCAGCTCTTCGCCCAGGTCACCAACCCGCCGATCGATCCGATCCGCGAATGGGCCGTGATGTCGATTTCCGCAGGTCTTGGACCGGAGCGCAACCTGCTCGCGGAGACGCCGGAGCATTGCCGGATCATCAATCTGGAATCCGCCATCCTGTTCGAGCATGAGCTTGAGAAGATCAAGCATCTTGGAGTGCACGGCTTCCCCGCCAAGTCCCTCGACATCACCTGGCCCGCCAGTGAAGGCACTGCCGGACTCAAGCCCCGCCTCGATGCCCTTTGCGCGGAAGCGGAGATGGCCGTCGATCAGGGCTTCAACATCCTCATCCTTTCCGACCGCGCCACTTCCGCCACCCGCGTGCCGATCCCGAGCGCCCTGGCCATCGGAGCGGTCCACCACTTCCTGCACCGCGCCCGCAAACGCCTGCGTGCGTCGGTCGTGATCGAGACCGGTGAAGCGCGCGACGTGCATCAGGTGGCCTGCTGCTTTGGCTTCGGAGCGACCGCCGTTTGCCCGTATCTCGGCTATGCCACGGTGCGGCAGCTCGTTGCCCAGGAAATCGCGAAGAGCGGCAAGTCCGACACGACTCCCGAGAAAGCGATGACCCAGTATCGCAAGGCGCTCGAAAAGGGTCTGCTCAAGATCATGTCGAAAATGGGCATCAGCGTGCTCAACTCCTATCAAGGCGCGCAGACATTCGAGGCAGTCGGCATCGGCCAAGACGTGATCGACTTCGCCTTCACCGGCGTCTCTTCGAAGATCGGCGGCATCGGCTTCGAGCAGATCGCGCAGGAGTCGCTCATCCGCCATATGGCCGCCTTCCTTTCCGAGGTGCCTGCCGGAGAAACCCTCAACCTCGGAGATCCTGGCTACAACCGCTACCGCAAGGCTGGCGAACGCCACGCGCTGACCACCGAGGTGATCAGGAATTTCCACACCTTCGTGAAGTCGGGCAAGGCCGAGGACTACGATGAGTATGTGAAACTCTCACTCGAAACCTCACCCGTCGCGATCAAGGATTTGTTCGAGTTCGTGCCCGCTTCGACCGGAGCGATTCCGATCAATGAGGTTGAGTCCGTCGAGTCGATCCGCAAGCGCTTCACCACTGCCGCG
>JAIXVN010000202.1 GCA_027483005.1 Verrucomicrobiaceae bacterium | reverse complement strand
CCGTTTGTGGCGGTTTGCACCAAGGCGCTGCGGCATCCCATACGATTGCGACGCTATACTACCTGCTCAGTCGCGAAAAGGGCGATGGGATCGCGCGCTTCTGCCTTCAACGCCTGCTCGATTGGCTTGAGATCGCAAGCGTAGGAGGGACCGAAGTGGCACGCGCCTTGAAGCTGACGATGTCGGACTATGAGGACGCCATGCAGGCCGCTGCGGCGGAAAGTGACCGGGCGGACTTCATCATCACGAGGAATGTGAAGGACTTTAAGAACTCCCCGGTTCCCGCTCTGACTCCCGAGCAGTTTTTGAAGAGGTTTCCCATGGCTCCATAAGACGCCTGTATGAAGGCGACGCTTCGCTACTTCACCAGGCTCTTCGCGTATTGAAGCGTGTCGATTTCACCGACCGACTTGTCCCGGCGGATGGCCTTGATGCGGGGGAAACGCAGGGCCAGGCCGGAGTCGTGGCGGTCGGAGGCGCGGATGGAGTCGAAGGCGATTTCCAGGATGATGTCGGGCTCGACGAGATGCTTGCGCTTGGTTCTGGAGATCGTGGTTTTCCGGAAATGCTCGGTGAGGTCCTCGATCTCCTCGTCGGTCAGTCCGCTGTAGGCTTTTCCGATGATGCGGAGGTCGCCGCTGGTCTCGTCGCGAACGGCGAATGTGTAGTCGCTCAGCACATCGGAGCGGCGTCCGTGGCCCTGCTCGGCGGCGACCACGACGCAGTCCAGAGTCGGCATGACGCCCTTCAACTTCAGCCAGGACCGGCCACGACGGCCGGGATGATAGGCGCTGGCGGAGTCCTTGGCGATGAGTCCTTCGTGACCGTCGTTGAGTGCCTGCTTGAAAGCCTGATCGAGCTCCTCGTTCGTGCCGACACGCTGCACGGTGATGGCCTCGAAGGCCTCTTCCAAGGCGATGGATTCCAGTCTGGCGCGTCGCTCTTCCAAGGAAAGCTCCAGCAGGCACTGACCCTGGTGCCAGAGCAGGTCGAAGGCGACGAAGCGCAGCGGCACCGAGAGGGGCTGGGTCCCGTCCGTGAGAAAGAGGTCGGTCTGCGCGAGCTTGCGCCCGAGACGTTGCTGGAGCTGGTTGAAGCCAAGAATGCGGTCACTCGCGTAGGCGATGAGTTCGCCATCGAGGACGCAGTCGTGCTGAATCCTGGCGGCTGCCTCCAGCAGGTCAGGAAAGGCGTCGTCGAGCGGCTGGAGGTCGCGCGAGAACACCGCGACGCGGTCGTCGAGCTTGTGCAACTGGAGGCGGATGCCGTCGTATTTCGGCTCGACCCACAAGTGGGGCAGTCCGCTGTCGCTGTGCCAGTCCCAGATCTCGCTGGAGGCGGCGGTGGGCGAGGCGAGCATGCACTTGATCGGAACGAAGGGGCGGAGTTCGGCCTCGTCGAGCGTCTTGTAGCGGGCGAAGACGGCGGTTTCTCCGATGTCGCCGGTGAGCATGTGGGCATGACGCACGGCAGCCGGGTCGGCCTTGAAGGCGGCGGTGACGGCGTCCTCGACCAGCCCTTCCTTGAGACCGATCCGCAGGTCTCCTGTGAGAAGTTTCACCAGGGTCTCGGATTCGGTGGGGTGCAGCGACCGAAGCCTGGCCGCGAGGCGTTCGATCCGTTCGAGCGATCCACGGCTCGCGGCCAGCTCCCGGAAAAAGGAATCGAGTGCGGCGAGGTCGATGGGCTCCGGCCGGAGTGTCAGCTCCTGAAGTACCAGCCTGGCCGTGCGGGCGGCATCGTTCTGGGAGAGGGAGATTTCCCGATAGCGTTCCTCGCGGGCCCCTGGCAGGGAAAGCAGGGCCCGGCGCAGGGCGGCGGAACCGACCTGAAGCGAGCGTCGTCCGGAGGTTTTAGGCAGGGCTTCTCCCGTCAGCCAGCCGGTGGCAAGCCGCAGCTCGTTGTCGCTTTCCAGGCCCCTGAGGTAATTCGCGATGAACTCGATCTTGGCGAGACGGCTGGTCGTTTCACCGACGAGGCGGCAGAGATCGCTGAAGTCGGCGAAGGCACAGATCGGTCGGATCTGGCGGGCGTGCGAGGAGGTGGTCACCGCTGCACGTTGGGGCGCGCCGGCGATTGGCAGTTCCAATTGGTCGCCGCCCATGGCGCACCAGGCGTCGATGCGACGGGTCCTCAACTCGGCGGCGAACTCCTGGGCGTAGCCATGCACGGTCAGCACCCGCTTCGGACGGACGCGTTGGAGGCATTCCATCAGGCCGCTGTGATCGGCGTGATCGGACATCGGGAAAACCTCATCGACCCGATAGCGATACTTCGCCCCCGGCTGGAGCGCCCAACCGGTGAGCATGGCCGTGCGCTTGCTTTTCAATCCGCGCAGGGCCTTCGAACGGATGGCATTCGGAGGGGCGATGATGGCGTGGCCCTCGACGGCGAAGCCCTCGAAGCGCTTCGGCTCGGGAAGGTCCGCCCCTGCCGCGCGGCAGGCCTCGGTCATGTCGGCGACATTGGGGTGGAGCAGGACGGGAATGCCGTGCTCGTGCAGCAGGGCCAGGGCCTCCTGGGCCTTTCCCAAGGAATAGCCGAACAGCACCGGCGTCTCGCCATCGGCCAGCGCTCCATGCACGAAGCCGAGCACCGCCGACTCGATCTCCATCTGGGGCGGAAACACGAGCTGAGGCAGGCCAAAGGTGGTTTCCAGGATCAGGATATCTGCGGTGGCGAAGCTGACCGGCTCCATCGTCCGCCCGCGGCGGGTCTTGAAATCACCGGTGTAGAGCAGGCTGGCCCCGTCGCGGATCCGCGTCACATGCAGCATGGCCGATCCGGTGATGTGACCGGCCGGCAGCATTTTCAATCGGAAGCCATTCCGAACAAGAGGCACGTGGAAGGCCACCGGCTCGATCCGGCCCTCCGCCAGGTGGAAACGTTTCCTGACCAGAATGGCGGTGGTCTCACTGCAGATCGCCAGTTCATGCCGCGCGAAGTGGTCGGCATGGGCGTGTGAGACGAAGGCGCACGGCTTCGCGTCCCATGGGTCGAGCCACAGGTCGGCTTCCGGCAAATACAGGCCGCGGTTGAAGCGAACTTCGATCAAGGTTGCCGCAGGTTACATGTTTGCCGCAGCAAGGGACAATGGATTGCGCGAAAAAGAGGAATGATTGGAAAAATTGCACGGTTTTCGACCCTCTAGTCGGTTGCAGTGGAGGGCATTGCCCGTATGATCGGAGCATGACCGTTGATTTCCTCTGCTACATTCCGCACTCCACCGGGCCGATGGGCATCTCAATCAGCTACTGGATCATCATCGGGGTCTCGATGCTGGTCAGCGTCGGCGTGAGCGGCATGCTCAAGCGTCGCTTCGCCGAGTATTCCGAAATCCCCATGCCGATCACCGGGGCCGCCGCTGCCGAGCTGATGCTGCGCCAGAATGGGATCACCGACGTGAAGGTCATCAGCGTGCCGGGGCATTTGACCGACCACTATGATCCCACCTCGAAAACGGTGAACCTCAGCGAACCGGTCTATCACGCGGCCACCGTCGCCGCCATCGCGGTCGCTGCTCATGAATGCGGCCATGCGGTTCAGCACCAGCAGGCCTACTATTGGCTG
>JAIXVN010000461.1 GCA_027483005.1 Verrucomicrobiaceae bacterium | reverse complement strand
GGAGAGTGAGAAGTGGAAGAAAGGTTGCTAGGTTTCAGTGTTCAGTTTTCAGGGAAGAGGAGGGGGGAGAACATTGAACATTGAACGTCCAACTTTGAACGTCGAAGTGATATGGCGAGGCCGATTCTTCATTTCGAATTTCAGATTTCGAATTTCGGATTTTCTTCCTCACGCGATGCCACGCAGAGCGCGATCGAGATCGAGTGGATTCGGCGCGGCGGCTCGGGCGGTGGCGGGGTGGATCTTTCCGGCGAAGACGGCGTCGCAAAGGGATTTGAGGAAGGAGAGGTTGCCGGGGGAATCGGAGCGGTGGAGCATGTCGCGGATTTCGGCCTGCTGGCGCTCGCGGATCCAGCCTCGGACGGCGGCTTCGTTTTCGAGGTGTTCGACCACGAGATGCAGGCCTCCTTCGGCGGAGGGCAGGAGGCGTTGGGAGAGGATGCCGATGAGGTGGTTCGAAAGGAGCTGGAGGGAGGCGTCGCGATGGTTCGGCGAGTAAAGGTTGCCGAGGCGTTCGAGGGACTCGGCGACGCCGGGGCTGTGCAGGGTGGCAAGGACGAGGTGGCCGGTTTCGGCGGCACGCAGGGCGATCAGGGCGCTGTCCTCATCGCGGATCTCGCCGAGGAAAATCACATCCGGGCTCTGGCGCAGGGCGGCGCGGAGGGCGATCGAGAAGGAGGGCGTGTCCTGGCCCACCTCGCGCTGCGAGAAGTGGCTGAGGTCGTCCTCGAAGAGATATTCCACCGGGTCCTCGATGGTCACGACATGACGGCGGTAGTGGTGGTTGATCCAGTCGAGGCAACTGGCGACCGAGGTGGACTTTCCGCAGCCGGTGGGTCCGCTGACGATGATCAGTCCGCTGCGCCGGGCGAGCCAGGACATCAGCAGGGGTGAAGGCAGGCCTAGCTCCTGGAAATCGGGGATCGAGCGCTTGATCGGGCGCAGCACCGCGCACAGGCCGCCGAGGGATTTGAAGAGGTTGACGCGGAGCCGTGAGCCGTCGCCCGAGCTCCAGCCGATGTCTTTCTCGAGGTCGGTGGCAGGGTCCGCGCCGACGTCCTGCCAGAACGAGACCATTTCCTCGTGATCGAGCGGATGGTTTTCGAAAGGGATGATCTCGCCGTTGATTCGGACCCGTGGTGGATGGCCTTCGGAGAGGATCAGATCGGTCGCGCCTTCGGTGAAGGCACTGCGGACATAATCATGAATGGTCGGCATTGAATGAAACGTGGAGGGTTTGCAGGCCTGAGGGAATCCCGAATTGATGGCTTCGCAGACTCTTTACAATCGGGCCTCGTGGGCTTGACCGGTTTGGCGGGTTGTTGTTCATTTGCGCAGCAACATGTCGCCGCCTGAAACGAAGCCACTCCTGATGACGCCGCACGAGGCGTTGAAGCGGTATTTCGGATTCTCCTGTTTCCTGGATGGTCAGGAATCGGTGGTGCAGGACATTCTAACAGGACGCGACGGTCTGGTGGTGATGCCGACCGGTGGGGGGAAATCCCTGTGCTATCAGCTTCCCGCGCTGTGCTTCGGTGGCGTGACGCTGGTGATTTCCCCGCTGATCGCGCTGATGAAGGATCAGGTCGATGCCCTGGTGGCGAGGGGCATTCCGGCGACGATGATCAACTCCACCGTGCCGTGGGAAGAGCAGCGCGAGCGTCTGGACGGCATGCGCGAGGGCCGCTGGAAACTGGTCTATGTGGCTCCGGAGCGCTTTCGGGCGGAGAGCTTCCTGAATGCCTTGCGCGGGGTGAATGTCTCGCTTTTCGCGGTGGACGAGGCGCACTGCCTCAGCCAGTGGGGCCATGATTTCCGGCCGGACTATCTCCGGCTCGGCAAGGCGCTGGAGAAGATCGGTCGACCGCAGTGCGTGGCGATGACCGCGACGGCGACTCCGATCGTGCGCGACGACATCATCACGGTGCTGAACCTGCGCGGACCTTTCGAGCGGGTCAGTGGCTTCTCCAGGCCGAACCTTTCGCTGGGCATCACGCCGGTGGAAAAGGCGGTGCAGAAGGACGATCGGATGCGGGCGGTGATCGCGGCGCACAAGACCGGGATCGTCTATTGCGCGACGCGGAAGAAGGTCGAGGCCGTGTCCGAAACCCTGGCGAGCTGGGGGATCAAGTGCGTGGCCTATCACGGCGGACTCAGCGATGTGGAACGCAGCCGGGTGCAGGACAAGTTCATCCAGAAGAAGGCGGACGTGGCAGTGGCGACGAATGCCTTCGGCATGGGAATCGACCGCTCGGACGTGCGCTTCGTGGTCCACTACGAGGTGCCGGGCAGTGTGGAAGCATACTATCAGGAAGCCGGCCGTGCGGGTCGCGACGGCGAAAGCGCGGTCTGCGAGCTGCTGTTCAACTACGCCGACACCCGCACGCAGGAGTTCTTCATCGAGGGGGCAAATCCCACGCCCACGATCATCCGCGGCATTTACCAGTATCTGCTCAACCAGGCGGACAAGGACTACGAGATCCATCGTACTTTGGACGAGATCGCCGAAGGGGCGGACGTGAAGAACGCGATGTCGGTGGGCAGTGCGATCGGGGTGCTCGCAAGGGGCGGATATGTGGAGCGCTTTGATGTGCCGGGGCGGCGGACGAGGGGCACGCGCTTGCTGAAGCCCGATGTGCTGGCGCGGGGGCTGCAACTCGACGAGCGGGCGATCGAGGAAAAGGACCGCCGCGACCGTGACAAGCTCAAGGCGATGGTGGAGATGTGCTACTCGCGCACCTGCCGGCAGCAGTGGATCCTGGCATACTTCGGCGAGGACGATGCGCAGACCTGTGGAAACTGCGATGTCTGTCGCGATGGCGGGGCGGGTGAAATGCGGGCACCGACCGAGGAGGAGGACATGGTGGTCCGCAAGATGCTCAGCGGCGTGGCGAGAATGTCGCGTCGCACGGCGGACGGCTGGGAAGGCCGCTACGGTCGGGGCCGGATCGTGCAGATGATTTCGGGAAGCCGTTCGCAGGAGGTGCTTTCCGCGGGGCTCGACAAGCTTTCGACCTACGGGCTGCTGAAAGATCGCGGCGCCGGCTATCTCAATGCGCTGCTGCGCTCGCTTTCCGAGGCGGGCCTGGTGATCACGCAGACCGGAGAGTTTCCGGTGGTGACGCTTTCACCGCTGGGCGAAAAGGTCATGCGCGGGGAGAAGGGCTATCGACTGGTGTGGCCGGCTCCAGAGGCGGGTCGTCCGGAGGTGGGGCTGAAGGATCGGGGATTCGATGGCGGCCTCTACACGATGCTGCGGGATTTGCGGTCGAAGATCGCGAAGGAGGAGGAGGTTCCGCCGTATGTGGTGTTTTCCAACAAGACGCTGGAAGAGTTGGTCCGTTACCAGCCAGCGGGTCATGAGGAGGCGTTGAAGCTCACCGGGGTGGGCGTGGTGAAGGCGCAGCGCTATCTCGATCCGTTCCTCGATGCGATCAAGACCTGGAAGCGCAGCCGCTGATCACTCGTCATCGACGATGATGGGGCGAGGTGCGGTGGCGGGTTCCTCCGCTTTTGAGGCGGGCTGGGCGGCGCAGGACCTGAGGCCCCGGCAGGGCCCTCACTCCGGACCTGGGCTGGCAGGGTGGGTGCCGACTGGGCTGGCGCGGCGTAAAGTGCACTTCCGGACTCTGGCGTGGCGACCGCGGGAGGGGGCGGCTGCTCGTTGGCCATCGACTCGCCCAGACGCTTTTCCACAGACGCATAGCCGCTGAACGCTGCGCAGATGAGCCCGCCGCTGAGCAGGAGGAGAAAGAGGGTCGGAACCAGGTTGTCGGAACCTCCACTCCCCTTCCCTGATGAGGCATGAGAGGGTTCCCGTTCGAGCGGAGACTCGATCATGGAAAGCAAATCCCGAGAAGCTGTGAAGCTGGCCGGTCCGAAAAAATCGAGCCAGGGTGTGGGATCGATCCCTAGGAACTCCGCGTATCGAAAGAGGTAGCTCCTGGCGTAGGTCGGGCTGGAAAAGACGGTGCAGTCGTCCTTTTCGAGTGCCTCGATGATGCTGCGGGGAAACTTCGTACGTTGCACCACCTCAATCATGCTCCATCCGGCACGCTCTCGCGCCGCACGCAGGCTGATGCCGGGCTGTTCTGAAACCTCCATCGCTTCAGGGCATGAGTTTAATGGAGCGGGACCGACGGCACAAGCTTGCAGCCCTTGATTGCGGTTTGACTCCGCCCCCTTGCCGCGTCGATAGTCCCCGCGATGGCGACTGACAAACACGTGCTTTTTGTCTGCACGGGAAACACCTGCCGGAGTCCGATGGCCGAGGCGCTTTTCCGGCAGGCGGTGGCGGATCGTTCCGACTTCGAAGTGAGTTCAGCCGGAGTCGCGGCGAGTCGCGGCACCGCAGCCAGCCGTGAGACCTTGACGGTACTGAAAAAGCGTGGAGCGGCCCTGCCGGGATTCGGCAGCCGCCGCGTGGCAAAGGAGCTTCTGAGAAAGGCCACCCACGTCTTTGCCATGACCCGGGGGCATCTCCAGGCCCTGGAGTCGATGTTTCCGGAATACAGCGACAAATACTACCTGGCCTGCGAATTCGTCGATCTTCCGGGCAATGGCATCGGAGCCGACGTGCCCGACCCCATCGGCATGGGCAGCCGGGCCTACGAGGAGGTGGCGAAGGTGCTGGACCTCGCGATCCCGAAGATCATCGCCTACATCGACAGCACCTCGAAAATCGGTTAGATCATCCCGAGCTTCATCTTGCCCTCTTCGGAAATCATTTCCTGATTCCAGGCGGGATCCCAGACGAGTTCGACCCGTGCATCGTCCACGCCTTCGATGGTCATGATCTTTGACTGCGCATCGGCCGCGATGACGGGTCCCATGCCACAACCGGGGGCGGTGAGGGTCATTTTCACAGCGACGGTTTTCTTTCCGTCGGACTCCTCG
>JAIXVN010000212.1 GCA_027483005.1 Verrucomicrobiaceae bacterium | reverse complement strand
GCCGCTTCCCTCATCAAGAGAAGATCGAGACCCATCCGGGTTTCGAGGTCTGGCGTTATTCCAAAACCAGCCGCCTCAGCCCATCGAGCGCGCCCTGACTGACCGCCAGCTTGAAGTCCTTGCGATTGCGCGGATGGAAGCCACGGATTGCCTTGGTAGCACCGCCTTTGACGGCCCAGGCGAGCCAGACGGTGCCGACGGGTTTTTCATCCGTTCCGCCACCTGGTCCGGCAATGCCAGTGACGGCCACTGCTGCGCTTGCACCGCTCACCCTCAAAGCGCCTTCGGCCATCGCGCGCGCGACTTCCTCGCTGACGGCTCCATGACGTTGCAGCAGGGCTTCATCGACTCCTAGCACGTCACGCTTCGCCTCGTTGGCGTAGGTGATGAAGCCGTGGGTGAAGACCGCGCTGGAGCCCGCCACATCGGTCAGACGGCTTGAAATCAAGCCACCGGTGCAGCTTTCCGCCGTCGCGATAGTCCAGCCTTTCGCGGCGAACAGTCGGATCACGGTTTCCTCCAGCGATCGACCGTCCTCGTTGATCAAAAACTGTCCGAACTCCGCGAGTGCAATCTCCCGACCCGCCGCGCGAGCCTCTTCCGTTCCGATCAGACGCAGGTCCACCTCGCCGACATGAGCGCAGTAGCCGATCTCCAGTCCCTCGATCTCCGCGAGACGCGCGTCGATGCCCTGGTGAAAATCACTTTCGCCGACACCGGTGAACTTCAGCTCGCTGCACCCTGCCGCCACTTCGCCGCCTGCCAGTGCGCGAAGCCGGGGAATGACCTCCTCGCGAAACATCGGATGCAGCTCGCGCGGCGGACCTGGCAGCAGGAAAACCGCCGCGTGACCACGGCCGTTGAGACGCGGGGGCACATACACGCCCGGAGCCGTGCCATTGGGATTTGGCAGCACATCCGCACCGACGGGCACCAGCGCCTGCTTGCGGTTGGCGTCCGCCATCGGGCGGTTGCGGATCGCGAAAAAGTGTTCGAGCCCGGTGAGCACCGCCTGATCCATGATCAGCTCGATGGCCAACACCTCTGCCGTGACTTCCCGCGTCAGGTCATCGCTGGTCGGGCCGAGCCCACCAGTGACGATCACCACATCCGCGCGGGACACGGCTTCCGAAAGCGATTCGCGGATCGCATCGCCATCCGGAACCGTCGTTTGACGTTCAATCCGCAGTCCGAGTTTGAAAAGCTCCCGACCGAACCAAGCCCCATGGGTGTTCAGCGTGTTGCCGAGCACGAGCTCGGTGCCGGTGTTGATGACCTCGATCCTCATGCCGGTCTCGGAGAAATCAGGCTTCGACCTTCCACTGCACTTCCTTCGCGTCGCCCCAGAGTTTTTCCAGGCCGTAGTAGTCGCGGAGTTCATCGTGCATGATGTGGACCATCACGTTGATGTAATCGAGCACCACCCAGCGGGAGTCGGCCTTGCCTTCGGCATTGATCGGATTCTCCCCCGTCCACTCCTCCACGAAGGCGGAAACGTCGCGCATGATCGCCCGCAGATGCGGCATCGACGAGCCTGAGCACACGATCATGAAGTCCGTCAGATTCGAGACTCCTCGGAGGTCCCAGAGCCGGATGTTCTCCGCCTGAATCTCGTCCGCTGCCTTCGCGCAGGCCTTTGCCAGTTCCAATGCTTCCTTTGCCATGATCGAGTTCCCCCAAGAAGGGACCGGGAGGCTAAGGACTGTTCGGGATTTGGCCAACCGAAATCGCGATCCGATTTTCCACCGGGATCCAGGGGGGATGCGCTGAAAGATCAAGTCGATGCCCTTCGTCCCGTGTCGGTCACTCCTTCCGTCTATTTCTCTGTCCTTTGCCGGGTTTATCCATGTCCATTCGCATTGTCCTTCCTTTCGTCGGAATTGGGGTTGCTTCGCTTCAACTCATTGCCGCCGACGCCTCGCTTGCTCCTCCCGCGAACGACTGGCTGGTCGACCCTTCCCCGTTCAAATCCCAGGTCCGTCTCGATCAGGGAAAACAGGAACTCGCCATCGGCAACGGCCTCGTATCCCGGGTGATCCGGCTCGCCCCAAACGCCGCCACCATCGACTACCGCAACCTCGTCAGCGGCGAGCAACTGCTCCGAGCCACCTCGCCTGAAGCCCGCGTCACCCTCAACGGAACCGACTACGCCATCGGCGGACTCGAAGGGCAGCCCGTTCAGAACTATCTCAAGTCCGACTGGATCGACGATCTGAAGTCCACCCCCTCCGCCTACCAGTTCAGCACCTGGCGGGAAGAACCCTTGAAGGCCCGCTTTGACTGGAAAAAGCGACCGGAATGGCTGGCTCGCGACTACCCCTGGCCCGCTCCCGGCCGCCAGATCACTCTCACGTTCCGCCCCCCAGTCGGACCCGCTGCCAACTTGGGCGCCGCGCTTCTTGAGGATCGATTTGTCGGCAAACTCGATCCCGCTTGGAAGACCCGGATCAGTCCCAAGCACCCACGTTCTTCCTTCAGCAACGAAGGCAAGTCCGGTGAAATCTACACCCCGCCCGATACCTCCGTTTACGCTGAACGTCCGTGGCCGTCACAGGCCAGTTCAGTCGAGGTCACCGTCGATGCGGGAGACGATACCCTTTCCAATGCCTGGGGACCAGGACTCGCCCTCATCGGAAAAAATCAGAGCGAATGCTTCGTGATCCGCCCGAACCAAGGATGCTACGATTTGAATGGCCAACCACTGGATCTCAAGTTCGATCGCTCGAAGCCCTGCCAACTCCGCGTTACTTTGGTCAACGGCAAGGCCATCTTCGAGGCCTCGCAGGACGGAAAGCCCTACCAGACCATCGCCACACGGGACATGCCCGACAAGCCCCTCGCCCTACGCGTTGGCAAAGTCGGCCAGGCGGGCCGTGGCGATGACTACCCGGACGCCAACGGCGACGGGTTGATCCGCTGCCATGTACTCGGAGTGGTCATCCGGGAAGAACCTCCTGCCAACGCACCTGCCCGGCACCGGATCGACCTCCCGGAGATCGATGTCCACTATGCCATCCATGACGGCATCCCGCTCATTGAGAAATGGCTCACCATCCGCAACACCACCCAGCAGCCGGTTGAAATCAATCGCACCGTCATCGAAACTCTCAAGATCCAGGAAAGCGAGAGCGCCGTTGAACCCCCCGAGTTCAAGAGTGAAGTGCACCGTTAGAGAGCTTCGTTGAAGACCTCTTCTGGCG
>JAIXVN010000438.1 GCA_027483005.1 Verrucomicrobiaceae bacterium | reverse complement strand
TGCAAGGCGGCGAACTGCGGGCCGGTCAAACCACTGGCCTCATAAGCATCCAGCAAGGACTCTCGCTGCTCGCGGGTGAAGCGCATCCGCCCAAGGCGGTCCTGCCGGATCAACGATTCATTCATCGCGGTCATAGATCCGGGGACTATGGCATCTACGAAGTAGCCGGTGCAACGACAGTGCAGAGGTGCTACAGACCACGCTTACGGAGGAGCGATGTGCAGCGCCGTTTGACGCGCAGTTCATCCTCCCCGTGAGTATGAGTCCTAAATCCATGGTGGTCCGACAGGCTGATGGTGAATCCCATCTTGGCCGCGTGTTCGCAGTGGTTTCTCCCGGCAGCTACCCGACCGCACCGGGAAAGCTCGTCGCGCACCTGATCGAGTGTTCATCCATCGCCCGCCGCCGCGGCCGTGGATTGTTCGCTTGAAATCCGGCTCGCCTTGCTGAATTGCCCGGTGATCGGTCCGGCGCTTTTTTGAGTGGTTGCAGATTGGTTGCAGGTTCCGGTACTTGATTCCTGCATTTTGGCGCATTTGGATGCGTGCAAGCATTGGCGACAATCGACCGCTTCCAAGGTGCTTGTTTTCTTGTAACCCTCTGATTTAAAGGGCTTTCGGTTGGCGGAGAGGGTGGGATTCGAACCCACGGAACCTTTCGGCTCTCCGGTTTTCAAGACCGGCGCAATCGACCACTCTACCACCTCTCCAGGGTGCCTGCGGCGGGGTTTCTATGGACAGGATGGGTCGCGGATTCAAGGAAAACCCTCCGGGCCTTGAGAGAATCCGTCAGCCCGCGCGATCGCGGACTTGGCAGGGTTGCTCGTCTGGACTTTGTGACGGATCTTTGTGCCATGAAACGGGTGGCGAGCGCGTTTTCAGTCTTCGAGCGTGCGCTTTCCTCGGCCCGGGGAGAGAGGCATGGGGCGCAGGAGCGGTTTCCGGTCGGTCCTCAGTTGAGGGAAGGTCTGCCGACGCTGCTTCTTCGTCCGGGTTCCAAACCGGTGGCGGCGTCGATTTCCGCCTCCTTCGATCTCCGCCTCCTGACAGGAAAGTTGGGCGCCCATCGCTTGGGCAAAAGGGAGGAAGCGGAACTGGATCGCTATGAGGTCCGGGGCATGGCGGGGGATCACTACGATCAGGAGGACGAGGAGCGCTTGGGCCAGGTCGCCGTCGAGGATGCGCCGCGTTTCCTGACCGCTTTTGTGTTGTCGGAGCGGGGGGCCGTGGCGGTGTTCAGGGTCCATGTCATCCTGCGCAGCGAACAGGAGTGTGGGAGCCAGCCGGTGGTGGTGGTGAGGAGAGTGGTCGGTGAAGAGTGGAGACCTTCGTTTCGAATTTCAGATCGAGTGCTTTGTGCTTCCTCTTCGATTGGAACTTTGATTTCGGGTTGTCGCTGGCGGCGGAGGCATCAGAGTCCGGCTCATGCATGTCGTTGTGGCTTGTGACAAGTTCAAGGGATCGCTGAGTGCGTTGGAAGCCTGTCAGGCGATCGAGCGGGGGCTTGGCGATGGGGTGACGGTCGAGCATTGCCCGATCGCGGATGGGGGAGAGGGGTTTGTGGAGGCGATGGTCACAGCGGGCGGTGGCCGGTGGGTGGAGGCGGAGGTGCGTGATCCCCTGGGGCGGCCGGTGAAGGCGGTCTATGGGTTGATCGAGAGCGGAAAGGGGCTCACGGCGGTGATTGAAATGGCGGCTGCGAGCGGGCTTTGGAGGTTGAAGGCGGAGGAGCGGCAGCCGAAGTGGACCTCGACTGCTGGAACCGGCGACCTGATGCGGCACGCGATCGAGGTTTCGGGAGCGAAGCATCTGTTGGTGGGGCTGGGGGGCAGTGCGACCAACGACGGCGGGGCTGGGATGGCGTCGGCGCTGGGAGTGGAGTTTTTCAATGAGGACGGGCATTCATTTGACCCGAATCCCGTGGCCCTGGCGTCGCTGGCGCGGCTGGAGGAATCGGAGCGGATCGACTTGCCGGAAATCCTGGTGGCCTGTGACGTCGATCATCCCTTGCTGGGCAGCCGTGGGGCATCGGCGGTGTTTGGCCCTCAGAAGGGAGCCTCGGCGGAGGATGTGGACTTTTTGGAAACGGTGCTGAACCGTTTGGTGCGGGTGAGTGAAGGGGAGGACCAGGCGGCAGTGCCTGGTGCGGGAGCGGCGGGAGGATTGGGATTCGGGCTGTTGCGTTTTGCCGGGGCGCGACTGGTCTCGGGCTTCGATCTGGTGGCGGACGCGCTGGGGCTGGCCGGGAAACTGGCGGCGGCGGATCTGGTGATCACGGGTGAGGGGTCGTTGGACGAGCAGACGCTGGGAGGCAAGGGGCCGGCGGGAGTGGCCAGGCTCGCACGGTCCATGGGCAAGCCGGTGGTGGCGTTCGCGGGGCGGGCCCTGCCGGTGGCGGGGGAGGCTTTTGACGCGATGTTTGATCTTTCGGTTTACGGCCTTCCGGTGGAGGAATCCATGACACGCGGCGGGGAGCTTCTCGAAGCGCGGGTGGCCGAAGCTAAGGGCTTGCTCGTTGAGATGGTGCGGGGTTAGACCTCGCGGACATGAGCAAGTACGTTCTGCTTTTTTCCGGACAAGGGGCCCAGAAGGTGGGCATGGCCAAGGATTGGTTCGAGAACTCCGCCACCGCGCGGAAGATGGTCGCGGCGGCGGATGCGGCGCTGGGATTTTCCCTGTCGGATGTGATGTTCGACGGGCCCGAGGAGGAGCTGACGAAGACCTCGTTCTGCCAGCCCGCGCTTTATCTTCACGGCTTGATGGCCCTTGCGCTTTTGAAGGAGCGCGTTCCGCAGTTCGAGGCGGTCGCGGCGGCCGGGCTTTCGCTCGGGGAGTTCACCGCCCACGCGGCGGCGGGGACGTTTTCCTTCGAGGATGGCCTGAGGCTGGTCGCCCGACGTGGCGAGTTCATGCAGCAGGCCTGCGAGGCGACCCAGGGAGCGATGGCCGCACTGATCGGTGGGGAAGAGGAGCAGGTGCGGGCGTTGGCTGCCGCATGCGATGTCGATGTGGCGAATCTGAACGCGCCGGGGCAGATCGTGCTTTCCGGATCGGTCGCGGGCATTGATGCCGTGGTCGAGAAGGCGAAGGATTTCGGCATCCGCCGGGCGATCAAGCTCAACGTTGCCG
>JAIXVN010000284.1 GCA_027483005.1 Verrucomicrobiaceae bacterium | reverse complement strand
GGATGCCCTCGGTTTCAGGCCAGCGGTTGAGGATCGAATACGGTGGCTGATAGACGAGGGCGCGGATGCCCATGTCCTTGAGGATCTTGACCGCCTTCTTGAGCTTCTTGAGCGGATACTTCGAGAGGCCGACGTAGAGGGCCTTGCCGGAGTTCACGGCCGTGGCGAGGGCCGACATGGTTTCCTCGAGGCGTGTGTTCGGATCCGGGCGGTGGGAGTAGAAGATATCGACGTGGTTCAGGCGGAGTCGCTTGAGAGACTGGTCGAGCGAGGCCAGCAGATGCTTGCGCGAACCCCAATCGCCGTAGGGTCCCTGCCACATCTCGTGCCCGGCCTTGGTCGAAATGATCAGCTCGTCGCGATGACAGACAAAGTCCTCGATCAGGATGCGGCCGACGTTTTCCTCCGCCGATCCGGCGGGCGGGCCGTAGTTGTTGGCGAGATCGAAATGGGTGATGCCGCGATCAAAGGCCCGATGCATGATTCTCCGGCCTTCCTGGAGGTCATCCACATGGCCGAAGTTGTGCCAGAAACCGAGGGAGACGGCGGGAAGTTTGAGGCCGGAATCCCCGCAGCGGCGGTAGGGCATGCGGCCATCGTAGCGGGAAGCATCGAACATGTGACGATTCTGTCGCGACCCTGGCAGGCTGCCAAGTGCCAACCAAGCAACGGCTGGAATCGTCACAATTTTACCCGCTCCCCAGGCAGGTCAGACTCACCAAGTCGGAGTCCCCTTTTTTGGGGATATTGGCTCGGTCAGGCTTCAAGATAATGTCTTTCTTGAATTCACAAGTAAATGGTTATCAGTCGAATGTGTAAGCATCTGATCGAAAATTGGCGGAAAAATACACAAAATGGGTCGTTAAGATACAAGAATCCGCGTGGAGATCGGATACCTTGAACGCCTGAGATTGCCGACTGGTGACCCAATGACTGTTCCATGGAACGCTTCCTTGGACTTTGTTCGGAGACCGGTTCCAAGCATCAACCCAAGCGCTTCTTAATCAAGGCGCGACCATGACCCAGCCCAACCCTCTGGATCCCCTAATCACCACCAAAGCCCATGAAACCACGTTTCTTCCGTACAGTCGCAGCTTCGTCTCTTCGCAAGACCTTCCATTCCAGCGCACGTCAGGCCGCAGCCATTTTCGCCACGGTCGTGACCATTTCGGCCTCGGCCCCGCTTGAAGCACTCACACTTACCTGGGACGCAAGCGGTGCTGCGACCACCTCTCCCACCGACGGAGCCGGAACATGGGACACCAGCTCGCTCAACTGGAACAGCGGCACGGCCAACAGCGCGTGGCCCAACACCAATGCGGACATTGCGGTCTTCGGCGCGGCGAATGGGGCGGCCGGAACGGTCACCGTGGGTACGGTGACGACCAATGGGATCAACTTCAACGCAGCGGGGACCGGAAACTACCTGCTCTCCGGTGGTACCATCACCCTGGATGGCACCACACCCACCATCACCTCTAGGTCCAACGTCACAATCGCATCGGTCATCGCGGGTTCGGCTGGTCTCAGGGCCACCGGAAGCAATGACGCCACGCTCACCCTCACGGGAGCCAACACCTACATCGGCACAACCTCGGTCAATGCCGGCACGCTCAACCTCGGTGGCGGAACGGCGACCGGCTCGATCAACTCGGCCAGTGTCCTCTCCCTCAGCGGCGGCACCTTGAGCTACACCCGCACTGGCAACACCACGCAGACCTTCGCCAGCACCACAGTGGATTCAGGTGCCTCGGCCATCCGCGTGGTGGCGGGTGACACGCTTGCCCTCGGTGCCATCACCAAAAATGCGGGCGGAACGGTGGATTTCAGCACGACCGGCACCACCACCACCTCGACCGCCAACGTCAACGGCATCCTCGGTGGCTGGGCGACGATCAACAACGCCGGTGTCGCGAACACCGGAGGAGACTGGGTCGCCAACGACGGCAGCGGCAACATCGTCACCTACACCGGATACACCAACATCACCGGAGCCGCCACCACCGGGACCGGCCCGGCGGCCCTCAACTGGAGGACCAACGGCAACGCCAGCATCGCGGCCAACACGACGGTCAATTCGCTCACCGCGCAGAACGATTTCTCCGTCGCCAACGGTGCGACGCTGACGATCAACAGCGGCGGGCTTTTGCTGCGAGGCATCGCGCGGTGGATCACGAACAACGGAGCTGGTAACTCTACAGGGACCGGCAAGCTCACATCGGGCTTAGCTTCCGGCGAATTCTTCCTCCACGTCCCCAAAAGCGACGCCACCAACTGGACAATCTGGCCTACCATCGTTGATGGAGCCGCCACGACAAAGCTGATCAAGGACGGTCCGGGTCTGGTGTATCTCGCGAACTACAACACTTTCACTGGCGGCACGACCGTCAACGGAGGAACCTTGGTATTGAACCAGGGCACCAACAGCGGAACGGGGACGCTTCGCGGCACATTGACCATCAACCCGGCGGGAACGGTGGTGGGTGGCTATCCCAATGCGCTTGGATACACCGCAGGTGCCTATGTGAACGTGATGAACGTCAATGGCGGCTTGTTCAGCAGCACGGCGGCCGGCGACCAGGGCTACGCCATCACCTACAACCTCAGAGGCGGCACCATCCAGAGCAACGGCGGTGTCAGCAGCAACACCACCAACCAACTCCTCGTCTTCGGCGGAACGAGCACCGTCAACGTCCTCGCAAGTGATCTGACTTCGACCCTTGGAGGCCGTGCGGCCCTCCGCGACAACAACACCGTTCTCAACGTCGCGGACGGTTCCGCAGCCACCGACTTCCTGGTTTCCGCTGCATTCACCGGCGCGTTCAGCGTCACCAAGAGCGGCGCGGGCACCATGTCCCTGACCGGGGCCAACACCCACACGGGAACCACCTTTGTCTCCGGAGGAAAGACCTTCCTCAGCGGTAGCATCGCCGGTTCCAGTCTTGGGGTTGGCAACTTGAACGGAGTGCCCGCCGCCATGTATCAGGCAGGCAACGTGACAACCGGTGGTGCCGGTCTCCGCATCGGTCAGACTCCCGGGGGGTTCGGTTACTACAAGCTCAACAGCGGGGCCCTCACCCTGTTGGCAGGGGGTGAAGTCGATCCAGGCGGTTCCTCCGGTGGTGCGGGCACCTTCGGCCAGTTCGACATGGTCGGCGGTTCCGTCGGTGGCGGTGACTATCTTCTGCCAAACCGCGGTGCGGCCGGATCGTCCAGCGTGACGAACATTTCCGCCGGAACGTTCACCATTCCTTCGTCAGTCGTGGATGGAAACTTCAACGGCCTCGCAGCCAACTGGCAGAGCACCGGTGCGGCCCAGAGTGCTGTCATCACCATCAGTGGAACCGGCCAGTTCGTTTCCCCAACAGTCCGCGTGAAGCTCAACGAAGGAGCCAACTTCAACGGCCTCACCGGAAACACCGCCAACGTGACCGCGCTGAACCTTTCCTCCGGCGGATTGCTTCAAACCCTCGGCTTCCTCAACGGCACCTCTCCGAACGCCAGCATCAACTTCAACGGCGGCACCCTCAAGGCGGGTTCCGCTGGCAACGCCACATTCCTCGCCAACAACCTCGGCTCGGTGAACGTCTATGGCGGCAACGGCACCCTCGACAACAACGGCCAATCGATCGCCATCGACCAGCCCTTCATCGCTGCATCCGGCACCGGTGTCACTGCGGTCCCCGTGACTGCCGCCGGGTCCGGTTACATCACGCCTCCCCAGGTCACCTTCACCGGTGGCACGGTCAGCGGAGGAAACGGCAGCGCTGCCACCGGCTACGCGACCATCGATCCGGCCAACGGAAAGCTCACCGGCATCGTGATCACCAATCCGGGCACCTACTCCGACGTCACCGGACTCTCCGTCTCGATCAACGGCGGCGGCGGCACCGGAGCCTCGCTCGGGACCATCGCCACCGCCGCGAACACCAGTGGCGGCATGACCTTCGTGGGCTCGGGCACCACGACTCTCAAGGCGGTGAACACCTACACCGGTGCCACCACCCTCAATGGCGGCTCCCTGGTGCTCACCAACTCCGCTGAAATCAACGCCAGCAGCGGCATCACCATCAATGGCAGCGGCGCGAAACTCGTTCAGACCAGCTCGGCTACGGTGACTCCGGTGGTGACCCTCACCCAGGGCACCATCGACGGCATCGGAAACTTCGACACGGTCAACGTCGGCAACTCCACCAGCAACGTCCTCACGGCCGGCAATGGTGGAACTGGCTCCCTGACGATCGGCTCCCTCAATTTCAGCGGCGCGGCCACCGTCAACCTCGCGCTGGTCGGCACGTCGGTGGACAAACTCATCTCGACCACCAACCTCAGCACCAACGCGGCGGGAACCGTGAACCTGAACGTGACCAACACCGGTCTCTGGACGGTCGGAACCTACCCCTTGATTGAATACTCCGGCACGATCGGCGGCGCTGGATTTGCCTCCCGTTTCTCACTCACCCCGCCTGCGGGCATCGGGGCTCGTCAGAATGCGTCCCTCATTGACACCGGTTCCGCCATCGCCCTGAGCATCGCCGGGGATTCACCCGCCTGGACGGGTCTTGCCAGCGGAGCGTGGACCACCACGGCCATCGGAGGATCGAAAAACTGGAAGTTGATCACCGGAGGGACTGGAACCGACTTCCAGACCAACGACACCGTGCTCTTCGATGACTCGGCCACCGGCACCACGACCCTCGCGATCAACGACGGCTCGGTCAGCCCGACCAGCACCATCTTCGATAACTTCTCGCTGAACTACACCCTCACCGGCAGCAACGGCATCAACACCGGTGCCCTGACAAAAGGTGGCGATGCTGACCTGGTGATCAACAACCCCAACACCTACTCGGGCGCTACAACCCTCATTGGCGGGACACTGTATCTCAATCATGCTTCCGCAATCGGAACCGGGACCCTGGTGATCAACGGCGGCACGATTGACAACTCCAGCGGCTCGCCGATCGCGCTTTCCGCCAACAATCCCCAGGTCTGGAATGCCGGATTCGCCTTTGGAGGCAGCAACGACCTCGATCTCGGCACCGGCGCTGCGAGCCTGACGGCCAACGCCGTGGTCACCACCAACGGAACCGCCGCACTCACCGTCGGCGGTGCCATCAGTGGCTCGGGATTCGGCCTCACCAAGTCCGGTGCCGGCACCTTGACTCTGTCCGGAGCGAACACCTACACCGGCAACACCACCGTCAACGGCGGCACACTCAACTTGACCGGTTCGGCCGGTTTGACTGGAGGGCTCTTTGTCACCGGAGGAGGCACCCTGAACCTCAGCGGAACCTTCGGCACCAGCACGTTGGCCAACACCTTCATCGTCGGTCAGGCCGCAGGATCAGGCGTCCTCAACATCCCGACGGGAGTGAGCATCACCCGCTCGAATTTGCACGTGGGCAATTCCTTCGGAGTTTCCGGTGCGGTTTACCAGTCGGGTGGAACCGTCACCCTCACCCAGGGGGCAGGTGTCGACAACCTGCGGATCGGATCGGCCGCTTCCGGAAATGGCTACTACAGCATGTCCGGTGGAACCTTGACCACCAATGAAATCGGAGTCGGCGCCATTGCCGACAACGCCATCGGCGTGATGGATGTCACTGCCGGCACCGTGACCAGCAACGGCTGGATCGTCGTGGGCCGTGGCGGTGCCAGCTCCTCGGGCTCCCTCAATGTCGAGGGCGGCACGGTGAACTTCGGTGCAACCGCAGCCAATCCACTCGCGATCAACTGGGCTGGAACCAGCGGTGCTTCTTCGGTCGTCAACGTCGGCGGCGGCACCTCAGCCGCCTTCGTCACCGGAGCCAGGGCCACCGTCACCGGAAGAGGGCTCAACCTCGCCGTCGCCAACACCGCTGGCACCCTCGGCGCGGTGAACCTCCTGACCAACGGCACCTTGACCGTCAGTGAGGTCGTGGCTGGAAATGCCAATCCGACGGCGCTGATCAACTTCAATGGTGGCACGCTCGCCGCAACCGCCGCCAGCCGTGGCGTCGCCTTCATGCCCGGAACCAACGTCGATGGCGTCTATGTCTATGGCAACGGCGGCACGATCGAGAACAGCAATACCAACATCACCATCGGCGCCGCCCTGCTTGCTCCGACCGCCGGTTCCGGCAATGGGGTGAACGGCATTGCCTCCTTCACCGGTGGAGCCGGCTACATCGGTGCTCCGCTGGTCCAGATCGTGAACGATCCTGGCGACACCACCGGCTTCGGCGCGACCGCCGTTGCCACGGTGGCCGGCGGCGTCGTCACCGGCATCACCATCACCAACCCGGGCGTGGGATACACCGCCACTCCGACCTTTGTCCTGACCGGCGGCGGTGCCACCACCGCGGCCACCGTGACCGGTACGGCCCCCACTCCCAACAGCAGTGGTGGAATGACCTTCAACGGCACAGGAAGGACGACCCTGATTGGTGCCAACACCTACACCGGCGGAACGACCGTCAATGGCGGCACCCTTCAAATCACCGATGATGCCCAGCTTGGGGCTGTCCCCGCCACCCCTGCGGTGAATATCACCCTCAACGGCGCCACCCTTTACAACAATGACTCCTCGCCGGTGATCAACGCCAACCGCACCATCTCCCTGGGTGCCGGTGGCGGTTATCTCCAGGGCGGTTGGGGGCCGAAAAGCCTCAGCGTTGACGGTCTCATCACCGGAGTGGGTGGCCTGGCCATCAACTGGGATGGGGGGGCGGTCATTCTGAACGCGGTCAACAACTACGCCGGCAACACCACGCTCGGCGACACCGGTCCGAGCTACTGGGCGAACGTGGCCGCCAACGTCGTGCTCAAGGTCGGGGTCGATGACGCGCTCCCCTTCGGTGCCGGAAAAGGAAACGTCATCTTCGGAACCAGCGCCAACGCCAACACCGCCACGCTCGACCTCAACGGACGCAACTTGCGGGTCAACGGCCTGACCGGTGCGGCCAACGCGATCATCGACAACACCGCTGGAACGGGCGACTACCTGCTCACGGCCGGAAACAACGACCAGACCAGCACCTTCGCAGGTTCCATCCGGAACACTTCCGGCAAGGTCGGGCTGACCAAGGTGGGAACCGGCGCGCTGACCCTCTCCGGAGCCAGTTCCTACACCGGCAACACGACGGTCAACGGCGGAACCTTGATCCTCAACCTGCCGAACAACACCCTCAACCCCGTCACCAGCGCGCTTGGAAACAATCAGGTGGCCCACACGGTCACGGTCAACAACGGAGGCACCCTCCAGTTCAATTCCGGGGATACCCTTGGCGGCAACGCCTCGACCCTGGCCACGACGCTGGTGATCGAATCCGGCGGCACCGTGACCAACGGCGGAGTGGTCTTCAACCGACTCGGCTCTGTCACCCTCAACGGTGGCACCCTCACTTCCGTCAGCGGAGCGGCGGCTGGCTACCAAACCTACAGCTTCGACGCGGCTGCCGTGGTGACGGTTGGAGGAACCACCGCTTCCACCATCTCGACCAACGGCACCTTCAATGGCATCCACCTCAACACGAACACCGTCTTCAACGTGGCGGACGCCACCACGTCCGCTGCGGCGGACCTGACGGTTTCCGCTCCCTTGATCGACCGGAACCTCAGTGAAGGCGGCGCGGGCGGACTCACCAAGAACGGTGTCGGAACCCTGACGCTTACCGGTGCGAACACCTACACCGGCAATACGGTCGTCAACGCCGGAACGCTGGCCATTTCCACCTCCTACCTCGCCGACGCGGCTGACGTGTCGATCGCGGTTGGCGCCTCAATGGCCCTGAACTACTCCGGCACCGATACGGTTGATGAACTCACCATCGATGGAACGGCCAAGTCCCCGGGCACCTACGGGGCCACCGGATCCGGCGCGACCAACATCGATGACGTTCACTTCTCCGGAACCGGCACCCTTACGGTCACCACCGGCCCCGCCGCCTCGGGCTACGCCTCGTGGGCCGTTGCCAAGGGACTCGACGACAGCGACGCCGCCCACAGCAGCGCCAAGTCCGCCGACCCGGATGGCGACGGAAAGAACAACCTCTACGAATTCGCCTTCGACGGAAATCCGCTCTCGGCGGTTGAAGACGGCAAGATCGTTGGCAAGGTGGCCACCGTGGGTTCCGATCAGGTCCTGACGCTCACCCTGCCGGTCCGCACCGGAGCCACCTTCTCGGGATCTCCTGAAAAGGTCTCCGCGCTCATCGACGCCATCACCTACCGCATTGAGGGAGCCACTGACCTCGCCACCTTCACCGACACCATCACGGAAGTGACGGGAGGCGATGCCACCACCATCCAGACCGGACTGCCCGAGCTGTCCACTGGCTGGACCTACCGCACCTTCCGTGTGGCAGGCACGGTGCCGACGGTCTCCACCGACTTCATCCGGGCCAAGGTCAGCGAGTGATCTCCCCCCCGGGAGCGCCCCGTCGCTCCCATTAAAGTCCGCCCCGTCTGGATTCACCTCCGGGCGGGGCGGCATTGTTTTCGGTTCGGAGTTCCGCCCTTCAGGGGGATTTTTCAAGCGGCCGCTCCTGTTCAGGGCTGAAAGGTTTGCAATACTCCGTGCTTCGTCGTGGTCGAGCCCGCACTGACAGGGCTGCTGAACTCTCCTGAGTCCACGGTCCTCCCCTCAAAACCCGCCTTGCACGTCGCGAGCCGGTCGGGTGAACTCGACCCCATCACCAGGCGGGCTCCGCCACCGCTTCGCACTCCTCACGTTCCACTTCTCACTCCTCTCCCATGCTCCTCATCCGCAACGCCCGCATCGCTTCCGAAGACTCCGCCGCGCTCGTCGAGGGCGATGTGCTGGTGGAAAACGGAATCATCCGTTCGATCGGCAAGGGGCTTTCCGCTCCGGCGGGGGTGAAGGTGATCGATGCCAGGGGCCGACTCCTGATGCCGGCGATGTTTGATGCGCACGTCCATCTCCGCGAGCCAGGTCAGGAAGCAAAGGAAGACATCCGCAGTGGCAGCGAAGCGGCGATCAATGGCGGCATCACCGGCCTCGTCATGATGCCGAACACCAGTCCCGCCATCGACTCCGCAGCGGTGGTGCGCATGGTGCTTGATAGCGCGGCGAAGAACTCCCGCATTCCAATCTACACCTCCGGCTGCGTCACCAAGGACCGCGCCGGCAAGGAACTGGCGGGGATCGACGGCATGCGCGCGCTGGGGGTCAGAATGCTGACCGACGATGGCGACACCACCAACGATCCCGCCGTGCTGCTCCGCGCGATGCAGTATGCCACTGAGTTCGGCATGTTCTTCGCCAGCCACTGCGAGGTCCATGAACTCGCCGGTCCTCGGGCGCTGAACGAGGGCGTCGTTTCCTACCGGCTCGGCATCAAGGGATCGCCGGCCTGTGCCGAGGAAATCATCATCGATCGCGACATCCGCCTGGCCCATGCGGCCGGGGCCCACATCCACATCCAGCATGTCTCCAGCAAGCTCGGCATGGAGACGATCCGCTGGTGGAAGCAGCGCGGCGACGTGAAGGTCACCTGCGAGGTCGCTCCCCATCATCTGCTTTTCACCGAGGAGGACATCGGCGACTACGACACGCACTACAAGATGAACCCGCCACTGCGGACGAAGGCCGACACCGAGGCCTTGCTCCAGGGACTGATCGACGGAGTCTTCGACCTCATCGCCACCGACCACGCCCCGCACACGCCCTTTGAAAAGTCCCAGGACTTTGTCAGCGCCCCCAACGGCATCACCGGCCTGGAAACGGCGCTCGTCTCGCTCCATCACCACTTCATCGCCACCGGAAGGTTCGGCTGGGACCTCGTCGTGAAACGCTACTCCGCCGAGCCACGCCGCATGATGGGCCTGCCCACCGTGCCCGTGGAGGAGGGGAAGCCCGCCGACTTCATCCTCTTCGACCCCGAAGCGGAAACCACCTTCACCACCGCCTTCATGAGATCGAAAAGCCGCAACACGCCTTTCCTCGACAAGACCCTGAAAGGCCGGGTGGATCTGGTGGTGCTTGGAGATGAGGTGCTTCTTGAGAGAGATTGAAATGAGGTGATCTCATCCCATGGGGGTTCCGGAGAAACGGATCCGGATGAGGGCATGAAAGGCCCTTCATTTTTGGTGAGAATGCCTGACCTCGCAGTCGATCCAGAAGTTGATCTCGTTGGGATCAACGGGTTCACCAACTCAGATGGAGTTGGAAAAAGATGCCAGCCTGCGATGGGCTAATCTTCATGGAATGAGATGTCAAAAGCGCTCGTCAGTCCCAATAAGGAGAAGGGGATTGCATCCCCTTGTTCCGAGGCGCGGCGAATGCAGGGGCCTCCGCCAAGGGGATGCAATCCCCTTCTCCATAAGGCTACGAGGTGATCGGTCCCACTGGCAGTCGAGAGACGGTTCGTGCCACGCTTGCAGATCATCATGGACGAATCGTCTTGAAACCATCATGTCCTTGGGGTTAGCAACAGTAAGTCCAACTTCATCAAGGGTATGCCTCTCCACGTTTCTGCCTGTGTGCCAGTCGCCCCAGCGTCCACTTGGCCTCTCAAGACTCCCCGGAAAAAGGGCCTCCCAAAAGGCTTCAAGGTCAGGAAGATGCATGGATACGCGCAAGGCCTCTTTTCATTGCTGGCGAGTTTCTCGAGGTCGAACGCGGTGAGCAGATGGATCCCAGAGCTTTCGAGGAGTTCCCTACTCAAGCTTCTGATGTTTTCACTGATCGCTGGCCAAGCGTTCTCTCAAGAGCTCAAGGTTTCGGATCTTGAGAAGGAAGTGGCCCGCCTCGAGAAACTGGGCCTGGCTCCTGGTCATCCCAGGATCATCAGTCTCAAGAGGCAGATTGAAAGCGGGAAGGTCGATCCTCCAACCAAAGATGCGAAAGTTGAGCCATCAAAGTCGGCTTATGACTTTTCTGCAGAGGTTTACGGCGAGAAGATTCAGGCGATAGGTGTCTTGGTTCAGATTCCGCCTACGGCTGATCCTGTTGAAGCTGAAGAAAAGATAATAAAACTTTACTCAGTTTTGTCATTGCCTGAACTGAGAAAGAAGATTATTTCCATGCATCCAGCGAAGTTGGGTGTTTTAGTTTTGATTCGTCCGGACGACGGAGCAGATTTTGACGCTGTGTTTCATAAGCAAAAAGATTTCTATGGGATACAGGTGGGTGATCCGGGAAAGCTTTATCAATGGCATTGCAAATGACAGTTTTGAGTTGTGTTATTGTTTGCCCGATATTGTCATGGTTTTGAAAACTACAGACCACCGTGATGGTTCGAGCCCTTGAGGT
>JAIXVN010000190.1 GCA_027483005.1 Verrucomicrobiaceae bacterium | reverse complement strand
ATCGTCGTCACCGGCGACAACGGCTGGCCATTTCCCCGTGCGAAGGCGACCTGCTATGACAGTGGAACCCACCAGCTGCTGGCCATCCGCTGGGGTGCGAGGATCAAGGGTGGAACCGTCGCGGAGGACCTGGTGAGCCTTTCCGATCTGGCTCCGACCTTCCTCGAAGCGGCTGGCGTGACGGTGCCCGCGAGCATGACCGGTCGCAGCCTGATGCCGATGCTCATGTCCGGAAAGTCGGGCGCGATCGACCCTTCGCGCGACCATGTCCTGACCGGCATGGAGCGTCATGTCCAGAACGGCCGAAGCGATGGGGCCGACCGGTCGGTCGGCTATCCGATGCGCACCCTGGTCACGAAGGACTTTCATTACATCCGCAACTTCAAGCCCGACCGTTGGCCGGCGGGCGATCCTTGTGGGCTTCCGGCACCAGGCTTTGAAGCGCTGGCGACTTCGACCACGGCGACTTTTCCCGACTGCGACGCGGGTCCGACGAAGGCCTTCATGGTGACCCATGCGGATGATCCTGCCGTCAAACCCTTCACGGATCGAGCGTTCGGAAAGCGACCTCCGCGGGAGTTGTATGATCTTCTTCAGGATCCCTACGAGTTGAAGAACCTTGCCGAAGATCCTCAATACGCCGCCACGGTCGATCTGCTCGATGCCAGGCTGATGGCGGAACTGACGGGCTCCGGTGATCCACGTGCGACTGGATCCGGCGCAGATCTCGACACCCTCCAGCCATCCAAACCCAAAGACACTCCGAATCGATGAATCCCCGGCGATCCCTAAAAGGTCAACCATCTTGCCTCCAGCTCCATTTGGAGGTAGGGCTTCTTCGCCGAACTCGAAGCCCGGAACAAGGCGATGAACTACAAGGTTCCCTCGAATGTCGACAAACCCTTGCAGGTCCAGGCTCAGGGCGATGGTAAGAATTAGGCAACCCTTTCCTGATCGTTGACCATGCACATCCGCGTCTTCCTTCTCGGTCTTCTTCCCTCCGTCCTGCTTGCCGGGCCGCGTGATTCGTTGCCGCTTGAGGCTCCCGTTTGGCCAGCGGATTACCGCGTTCATCTGGAGGGGCCTGCGACGGTGAAGCTATCCAAAGATCTGGTGATCACGCTCGCGGGCAAGTCCGGCAGCGACATCGCCGTCGAACATCCGGCGAACGGTTCACCGGTCCTGCGGGTCTGGAACGATGGGAAGCTGGTTCGTGGCCCGGAGGAGGTTCCGTCGCTGCGCAGCTCGGGTGCGAAGGATTTCCCGGGCGCTGGCTTGGATTTCGGCGAGGACTTCACCGCGATCTCGCGCTTTGAAACCCTTGGCGGCGGCACCCTGTTTTCGGTCTGCCCACCCAAGGGCCAATGGGAACCGCAGTCGAAGGCCCTGTTCGTCCGCGATGGCAGGCTGGTTTATGACATCGGATGGCTGGGTGAGATGCCAGGTGATCCGGTGGTGAACGATGGGAAGCCGCATACGACGGTTCTAGTCGTGAAGGACGGAAAGGCCCGACTCTGGCTGGATGGCAAACCGATTGCGGAAAAGGACTCGTTCGCCAACGCCCAGAAGAAAGGGCACGTTTTCAAGGTGGGTCGCGCCGCGCCGGATTTCGGCGGGGATTTCAGAAAGGGAACGATCCATGAGGTGAAGATATGGAAACGGGCGCTGCCGGAGAATGAGATCGACCTCCTTTTCAAGAAGGACGGCAGGGGCGCGAACACGCCGGATTTCAATCACGTGCCGGCAGAAGCCGCCAGACCAGTCATCGAGGGCGGCAAAGGCTGGGTGCAGGCGCTGGAGAGAAGCGATCACTCGCAGATCGTGGCGGGCTGGAATGACAAGTCCCTGGCGGAAGGGAAGGCGATCTATCAGAGCCTCTGCGTCACCTGCCACGGCACGAAGGAACAGCCGGGATCACTTCCCACCGCGCTGAGGTTTTCGGAGGGTAAGTTCAAGAACGGGTCCGATCCCTATTCGATGTATCTGACCCTGACCCATGGCTACGGCCAGATGGTGGCCCAGCCGCAATACACCACCGCGCAGAAGTATTCGGTGATCCAATACATCCGCGAGACTTTCCTGCGTCCTTACAATCCGTCGCAGCTTGCGGAGATCAATCTCACCTCACTGCCGCGTGGTTTGGCCCGGGGCATGGAGGAAAAGGCGGATACCTCGAAGCCACCTTACCAGCGCATGGAGCTCGGAAATTTCCTGATGTGGACGCTTCAGGTCGCTCCGGGAAACATCGCGCAGAAAGCCATCGCGGTGCGGCTTGATGACGGAACAGGAGGTGTCACGAAGGGTCGGGCCTGGATGGTCTATGACCATGACACCATGAGCGTGGCCACGGCGACGACCGGTGATTTCGT
Source organism: Verrucomicrobiaceae bacterium (assembly GCA_027483005.1). GTDB lineage: Bacteria > Verrucomicrobiota > Verrucomicrobiia > Verrucomicrobiales > Akkermansiaceae > Luteolibacter. The sequence continues at coordinate 2,735 of JAIXVN010000190.1, read as the reverse complement.
GGATTGGAAAGGCATCGCCTTCGACGGCAGCCACGGCACGCACACCTCTCTAACAGGCGAGAAGCAGTTCATCCATCCGTCAGGCCCAGGCTGGGCGTCGCCTGCAGGAGCCTGGGACGATGATGCGCGCGTGCTCGGCAAGGACGGCAAGCGCTATGGCCCGCTGCCGCAGGACTGGGTGAAGTTTGAGGGCGTGTATCAACATGGAAATCGGGTGGTGATTGCCAGCCGGATCAACAGCTTCGCGCTGGTGCTGGAGTCGCCGGGGTGGATTGATTACGGAGTGACACCCGTTTTCACACGGACGGTGAATGTGGAGATTCCTCCATCGAGTGTCCTTCCCCCGTTGCCGATTCTTCGTGTCGCTCCCGACTCTGTGAATGTCGTGCTGATCGGTGAGGGTGAATTGAAGCGGGAGAGCGGCTTCTGGATCGCCAAACTGCCTTATGGTTCAAAGTCGAGGTTCTTCATCTCACGCGCCGATCCCGCCTCGCTGGAGACTCTTGCAAAAACCGTCGCAGAACCCCTCGATCTTGCTCCTCTCACAAAAGGCGGCTCCGCACGCTGGGCGCAAACCACCACCACAACATCCGTTGCAGGCAAGGATGACGCGGCCTTCGTCGCCGATGAGTTCCCACTCCCGCTGGAGAATCCCTGGCAAAGCTGGCTACGACCCGGCGGCTTTGATTTCACGCCCGATGGAAAGGCAGCGGTCGTGGCGATGTGGAACGGCGATGTCTGGCGTGTGGAGGGAGTCATGGACAAGGCACCCGCGAAACTCACGTGGCGGCGCATTGCCAGCGGGCTCTTCCAGCCGCTCGGGGTGAAGTTCCGTGGCGACGAACTTTTCATCACCTGCCGTGATCAGATCGCGAAACTGGTCGATCTGAATGGCGACGGCGAAACCGACTACATCCAGTGCTTCAACAACGACGCGCAGGTCACCGAGCATTTCCACGAGTTCGCGATGGGCCTCCAGACCGATGCGGCGGGGAATTTCTACTATGCCAAGTCCGGCCGTCATGCGCTCGACAGCGTGGTCCCTCAACACGGGACCCTGCTTAAGGTCAGCGCGGATGGATCGAGGACCGAGATTCTCGCCACCGGCTTCCGCGCCGCCAATGGAGTCTGCGTCAATGGAGACGGCACGTTTTTCGTCACCGATCAGGAGGGCTTCTGGACTCCGAAGAACCGGATCAATCGGGTGAAGCCCGGTGGCTTCTACGGAAACATGTTTGGCTACACCAGGGTCACCGACACGTTGGATTCCGCGATGGAGCAACCGATGGTCTGGATGACCAACGCCAAGGATCGAAGTCCCGCCGAACTGGTCTGGGTGCCGAAGAACGCCTGGGGAAATCTTGGCGGCAGTCTGCTTAATCTCAGTTATGGCACCGGGCGGGCCTTCATCGTGCCTCACGAGCAGGTCAAGGGGGCCTGGCAGGGAGCCGTTTGTGAATTGCCGATGCCGGCCTTCGCCACCGGAATCATGCGTGGTCGGTTCGCGGCCGATGGTTCACTCTACACCTGTGGCATGTTTGCCTGGGCAGGAAATGCGACCGATCCTGGTGGTTTCCATCGCATCCGTCGGGGATCGGATCCAGCCCGGATGCCAATAGCAGTCCATGCCTCGAAGGGGAGGTTGAAAGTGAAATTCAGCGATCCGGTGGAACCCAAGGACTGCGCGTTGCAGATATGGTCATTGAAGCGTTCCAAAGACTACGGCTCGAAGCACTACCACCAGCACGCGCTGTCCATCGCTGAGGTGAAACGAAGCCATGATGGTTGCACCCTGACCTTCATCGTTCCTGACCTCGCTCCCACCCAGTGCTACGAGCTGAAGGTCGCGGACCGCGTGATCCACGGAACCATTCATCAAGTGGAGCCCTGAAGCCTCCTGATATCTTCATCTGCATCATGACCCTAAGTCTCCCGACATTTCTACTGCTCTCCGCCATCCTGTGCGCCCATTCACTGGCGGCTCCGGAGAAGGGGAGTCGACCGAACGTGATCCTCATGGTTGCCGATGATCTCGGCTACAACGACCTCAGTTGCTATGGTGCGATGAAGATCGCCACGCCACGATTGGACTCGCTCGCACGCGATGGGGTCCGCTTCACCGATGCACACTCCTTCAGTGCCATCTGCATGCCTTCCAGATACTCCATCCTCACCGGGCGCTATCCGTTCCGGGTGGGGCGATCGATGGATTACGCCTGCAATTTCGATCCCGGACAGGTGCTGATTCCCATGGCGATGAAGTCCGTCGGCTATCGGACCGCTGCCTTTGGAAAGTGGCACAACGGCTTTGGAACCTCGATGGAGGTCAACTGGAATGCCGAACTGAAACCCGGTCCGCTCGAGTTTGGATTCGATTCATTCTTCGGCACGCCGCGCACCCACTCGGAGCCCCCGCTGGTGTTCGTCCGCGATCATTGGATCGTCGGTTTGGAAAAGGACGATCCGATCCGCGTGGACCACTCGCCCGGCACTGGTGCGCACGGAGAGCAGATCGGCGGCAAGAAGGCCATGGAACTGCGGCCCGATGACAAGCTCGACCTCATCCTTGCCGAGGAGGCCGGAAAGTTCATCGCCGATCAAAAGCCGGATCAACCGTTCTTCCTCTATCTGGCCTGGGAGGCACCCCACAACTCGATCAATCCGGCCCCCGAATTTCGAGGCAAGAGCAAGGCGGGGATCTATGGCGACTACGTCCAGCAACTCGATCATTGTGT
>JAIXVN010000581.1 GCA_027483005.1 Verrucomicrobiaceae bacterium | reverse complement strand
TCGGTTCTGATCTGGTGTTCAATCAGTTTGACCAGCTCGCGGCGGGCAGCACCGTTAGGAACTTGAATATCGGATTGGCGAAGACCGTTGGCATTCCATTCCCCCCGCTCGCCGAACAGCAGCGGATCGTCGGCCTGCTCGACGAAGCGTTTGAGGGCATCGCCACCGCCAAAGCCAACTCCGAAAAGAACCTCCAGAACGCCCGCGCCCTCTTCGAAAGCCACCTCCAATCCGTCTTCTCCCAGCGCGGTGAGGGGTGGGTGGAGAAGAGTGTAGCTGAGTTAGTTGAAGATGGAGTTCTTCAAAAGCCTTTTGATGGCAATCATGGTGAAATCCATCCGAAGAAGGCAGACTACACTCCGTCTGGAGTTCCGTTCATCATGGCCTGCGACCTTGTGAACGGCTCTGTCGACAATAAAGGCTGCACATTCATCTCACGGAAACAGGCAGACTCACTTCGGGTGGGTTTTGCAAAAGCCGGAGACGTTCTAATCTCCCACAAAGGCACGATCGGGCGGTCTGCAATTCTTGAGACTGAAGACGACTACATCATGCTGACGCCCCAAGTGACGGCCTACCGTGTGCTGAATTCCGACAGACTCTACAACCGATTCGTTCGCTATTATTTCATGAGTCCCGGCTTCCAGCGGGAGATGATCGCAGGCGCGGCTGATGGTTCCACCCGTGCTTACATTGGGATCACGAAGCAACTCGGTTTGCGCTTCCGTTTTCCTTCATTGTCGGAGCAGAAACGGATTGTAGCTGAATTGGACGTTCTAGATCCAGAAACCCAACGCCTCGCCAGCCTCTACACCCGCAAGCTCGCCGCGCTGGAGGCCTTGAAGAAGTCGCTGCTGCACCAGGCCTTTTCCGGAGAACTCTGACCGCTTGACCCAGGCCGCAAATCACCGTATTTATGGACCATGCCAAAGACGCTTCAGGAAATCCTATTGAAACCACGCACTGTGAAAGCGTTCGCTGGCGTCCGTGGCCGTGTGAAAGCTGCGGTGGCGGCTCAACCCCAAGCGGTTTCCTTATCCGTTGCTTTGGCTCAAGTTCGGAAATCCCGAAAGGTGACCGGAATCAAGTAATCGACTGGTTCAAAAAGTGGGAGTCGGCCCGACTGCTTGAATGGATCCAAGGGTGTGAGCATACCCAATGGATGGACATGAGTCTGCCCAAGCTGGACGCAGGATCAGAACATTTGGTCCTCTTTGACGAGCTGACAAGTGAGGTCGTGAAGGTTACGCTTCCCGGAACCTACGGCGACTACTACGAGATCATCGATGGCCGGATCAACCAGTTCGACAGCACTCCTGAGGAGTATCTGCTGCGCATGCGCTGGTGGGAGAAACTCTTTTCCTGTGCTCCAAATCCCATTGGCATGACTCAATCCGGTCAGATCGTTTCGCGTCAGCGGTTCATCCAAGGCGATGCGGACCCTTCCCAGGAAGACGTGGATCAGTTTCTTGTCGAAGCCGGAGCCGTGGCGGTGCGGCAGCCTTGCTGGCTTTGGAAAAAGACCGATGTCGATCCGGAGAGCGAGATCTGGATCGGAGATGCACGTTCGGACAATTTTGTATTGGCGGACGAAGGGATCATTCCGATTGATATCCGGATCTGGGGAGTGGCCCTTCCATCTGAAGGGAGCTAAGTTTTCATCCGAATGAACCAAGCCGAACCCCAACGCCGCGCCGGCCTCCACCCCCGCAAGCTCGCCGCGCTGGAGGCCTTGAAGAAGGCGCTGCTGGACCAGGCGTCCAGCGGGGAATTGTGATCGTCTGACTCAAAACTTGACTCATTCTTGACCTGGCTTTCGCCTTCAACGTGCAAAGAAAAATCGCTTTTCTTTGCGCGTTGTCATCAAAGTGATAAGAAAAACCAGCTTTTCTTTCCATGCCCACCCTTCCGCCACTGCCTTTACCCAATGTCGCCGCGCTGGAGACGCGCGAGGTTTGGTCGGCGTTGACGGAGGCTCACCGGCACTTGGCGGAGCTGAAGGGCTTGTGCGAGTCGCTGCCGAACCGGGACATTTTGCTCGATACCCTCGCCATCCAGGAGGCGAAGGACAGCTCGGAGATCGAGAACATCATCACGACGCACGACGAACTCTACGCCTATCAGGAGGAGTCCGGTGCAAGCGCGGCCGCCAAGGAAGTGAGGCACTACGTGTCCGCCCTGCGCACGGGCCACGATGCGGTGCGGAGTTCCGGCCTGATTCGGCTGGAAACCCTGCTGGCGGTGCAAGCGGAGTTGGAGCGGAACCGGGCTGGATTGCGGAAGCTTCCGGGCACGGTGCTGAAGAACGAGGCGACCGGGCAGGTCATCTACCAGCCACCGCAGGACGCTGCCGAGGTGGAGGCCCTGATGGCAAACCTGATCGACTTCATTCATGCCGAGGATGGTCTTGATCCGCTGCTGCGGATGGCGATCACGCATCATCAGTTTGAGAGCATCCACCCGTTTTACGATGGCAACGGACGCACCGGGCGCATCCTCAACCTCCTGATGCTGCAACGCGATGGCCTGCTGGATTTGCCGGTGCTTTACCTGAGCCGCTACATCACCACCACCAAGCCGGACTATTACCGGCTGCTGCAAACCGTGCGTGACGAAGATCGCTGGGCGGAATGGTGCCTTTACCTGCTGCGCGGGGTGGCGATGACATCCCGAAGCGCGATCACACTGGTGAAGGCTTTCCGCGACCTGATGCAGACGACGAAGCGCGATCTGAGGGAGCGCCTGCCGAAACTCTACAGTCAGGATCTGCTCAACAACCTCTTCCGTTTTCCTTACACGAAGATCGAATTCATCGAACGTGAACTCGGTGTTTCCCGCCCTACGGCCAGCAAATACCTGGAGCTGCTCACGGGTGCTGGTGTCGTGCGCAAGCAAAAGATCGGAAGGACGAACTTCTACATCAACGAACCGCTGTATGCCCTTTTGAGCGGGGTCACATTGAACCAACCATGAACGAAACCGAAACCCGCGCCGAGTACATCGACCCCGCCTTGAACGCGGCGGGATGGGGCGTGGTGGAGGGCAGCCGCATCCGCCGCGAGCATCCGATCACGCTGGGGCGCATCGAGGGCCACGGGAAACGCGCCAAGGCGCTCTCAGCCGACTACGTTCTGGAATACCGGAACACCAAACTCGCCGTGGTGGAGGCAAAGGCCTGGGACCTGGAACTCACGGAAGGCGTCGCTCAGGCGAAGAACTACGCCACCAAACTTTCCATCCGCTTCACCTACGCCACCAACGGCCAGGGGATCTACGGCATCGACATGGAAACCGGCAAGGAGGGCGAGCTTTCCGCCTATCCGACGCCGGATGAACTCTGGGCGATGACCTTCGCCAAGGAGAACGCGTGGCGGGATCGTTTCACCGAAGTCCCATTCCCTGACAAGAGCGGCAGCTGGAGCATCCGTTTCTACCAGGAAATCGCCGTGAACCGTGTGCTGGAAGCCATCAGCTCCGGAAGGAACCGGATCCTGCTCACCCTGGCCACCGGCACCGGCAAGACCTCCATCGCCTTCCAGATCGCGTGGAAACTTTTCCAGGCCCGCTGGAACCTCGGTGGCGAACCGACCCGCCGCCCGCGCATCCTGTTCCTGGCGGATCGCAACACCCTGGCGACCCAGGCCTACAACGACTTCACCTCCTTCTCCGCCTTCAAGGACGATGCCCTGGCCCGCGTGAAGCCGGAGGAGATCCGCCTTCGTGGCCGGGTGCCGAAGAACGCCAACGTCTTTTTCACCATCTTCCAGACCTTCATGTCGGGCGCGGGGGAGACGCCTTATTTCGGCGAGTATCCGCAGGACTTCTTCGACTTCATTGTCATTGATGAGTGCCACCGTGGCGGCGCGAACGATGAGGGGAATTGGCGGAAGATCCTGGAGTATTTCTCACCCGCCGTGCAGCTCGGCCTGACGGCCACACCGAAGCGAAAGGACAACGTCGACACCTACGCCTACTTCGGTGAACCGGTGTACATCTACTCGCTCAAGGACGGCATCAACGACGGCTTCCTGACACCCTTCAAGGTGAAGCAGATCCAGACGACGATCGACTACTACACCTACACCTCGGACGACACGGTGGTGGAAGGAGAGATCGAGGAGGGAAAGGTTTACGAGGAGCCGGATTTCAACCGGAACATCCAGATCCGCGAGCGCGAGAAGAAGCGGGTGGAGATCTTCATGAGCCAGATCAACCAGAACGAGAAGACCCTCGTGTTCTGCGCGACCCAGGATCACGCGCTGCTGGTGCGGGATCTCATCAACCAGCTCAAGACCAGCAAGGAACCGCATTACTGCGAACGCGTCACCGCCAGCGACGGGGCGCTCGGCGAGCAGCATCTGAAGGAATTCCAGAACAACGAGAACACCATCCCGACGATTCTAACCACTTCGCAGAAACTCTCGACCGGTGTGGATGCCCGCAACGTGCGGAACATCGTGCTGATGCGTCCGGTGAACTCGATGATCGAGTTCAAGCAGATCATCGGTCGAGGCACCCGGCTCTACGACGGCAAGGACTACTTCACGATCTACGATTTCGTGAAGGCCCACCTCCATTTCGCCGATCCGGAATGGGATGGCGAGCCGCAGGAGGAAGAGGCCTGTCCGAAGTGCAACAACCGCCCCTGCACCTGCGAGGTCAAACCACGGCCACCCTGCGCAGTCTGCGGCAAGACCCCGTGCGACTGCCCCAAAGAGCCCTGCGAACTCTGCGGCAAGGTCCAGTGTACCTGCGAGAAGCGGAAGAAGGCCAAGGTCAAACTGGCCGACGGCAAGGAGCGCAGCATCCAGCACATGATGATGACCAGCTTCTGGCATCCCGACGGCACGCCGATGTCGTCCCAGCAGTTCATGGACATGCTCTTCGGCAAGCTGCCGGATTTCTTCGCCAACGAGGACGAACTTCGCGAACTCTGGAGCTTGCCGTCCACCCGGGCGAAGCTGCTTGAAGGTCTGGAGGAGAAGGGTTTCGGCCACGATCAACTCGCGGAGATGCAGAAATGCATGGATGCCGAAAACAGCGATCTCTTCGATGTCCTCGCCCACGTGGCCTATGCCCTGCCGCCGCTGAGTCGCGAGGAACGCGCGTCCAAGGCCAAGGTCGAGATCAGCAGCCACTTCAACACCAAGCAGCAGGTGTTTCTCGATTTCGTTTTATCCCACTACGTCAGCGTGGGCGTCGAGGAACTGGACCAGACGAAACTGGCTCCGCTTCTCAAGCTCCGCTATCACGACTCGATCAACGACGCCGTGGCCGACCTGGGAGAAGACATCGGTGAAGCCTTCACCGGGTTTCAGAAGTTCCTGTATCAGGGGGTTGCGTAAACCGGAACGCCCTCACTCCGCATAACACCTGACCGCCAGCAAGGCAGCAGGGACGGTGGAGGAGGGGGCGACGAGATGGAGTTCCAGGTGATCGGTGGTGATCGGCTGCTCCAGACGGATGACGCGCAGGGAGTGATGGTTGCCGGTGATTTCGGCGATGGGTTCCTGGCGGCTGCCACCGCGGTCATCGGGCCCGCCTTTGGCCGTCACCGGAACGGCGGCATGGGCGGTGACGCGGACGCTCTGAACGCAGAATGGCATGACGCGCTCCGGGTGGCCCATGAGGACGGATTCCATCGGGTGGTCGAAGTCGGTGTCAAAGCCAAGCTCGATGGTGCGGATCGTCTGCGGTTCGCTCCAGCGGAGACGGATGACAGGTTGCTCGTGATCGAAGTCGGCGACCCAGGCATTTGGATGGCCGGTGGGGCGGTCGAAGCCGTTGGTGAGGTTGGCGGCGGCAAAGGCCTCCAGCGGCGGTTCGATCGTGAGGGCGAAGTTTTTCCCGTCGGGTCGGCGTTTTGGAGTCCAGAACTCGAAGGTGTCGATGCCACAGCCTTCGGGCGGCGTCTGGACGGCGGACTTGGCGACGGCCTTGTTGGCGGCGTGGACGAGGGAGAGGACACCGGTGAGGCGCTGGTCGCTGAGATGGACCGAGACGTCCTCGTTCTTCATCAGGCAGACGAAGGCGTAGAGTGGAACGTCAAGGCTGAGGCCGAAGTCGAGGTCGATCGACTGCTGGCGTCCGGGCTTCAGAGGCAGATCGAGGGTCTTGAGGGTGACATCCGGCGTGTGGTTGCCGAGCTTGCTGCGGATCCGGAACTCGGCACGCAGGGTGGTGGCGGCGGCGACGTCGAGGGTGAAGGTCACCTTGGGCGAGGTTCCTGCCGAAAGAGGAAGCATCATGGCCCATGAATCCTGAAGGGTCAGAGTCTCACCAGAGGGGGCGAGGGCATGAAGCTTCAGCTCACTGGAGGCCGTGATCGTGGCCTTGGTTGCGAGGTCCTTCGGGTCCGAAAGCGGGACCTCGGGAAGGTAATGGCCAACGCGGAGCAGATCGCGCTGGAGCTCCGGGATGTGGCCCTTTTCGAAGAGTCCGCGGGGAGAGACCTGGTGCTTCTTGCAGAGGGCGGCGGCGAGGGCGATCGCCTGACCGCCGATGCTGCACGTGGCCATGACGCGGGTGGAGCCGAAGGCGATGTGCGAGGCGCTGATGAGGCGGCCGGCGATGAAGAGGTTCGAAATATTACGACTGTAGTAGCAGCGATAGGGGATCTGGAAGACGCCCTTGCTGTGCCACTGGGTGCACCCGGACTCGGGGCTGTAAACACCCTCGACCGGATGGAGGTCGATCGCCCAGCCGCCGAAGGCCACGGCATCGGGGTGGGGGCGCTGCTCGACGACGTCCTGCTGGGTCAGCATGAGATCTCCCTCGAAGCGACGGCTTTCGCGCTTGCCGGGGATGGTGCCAACCCACTCCAGGGTCAGGGTTTCCGCCTCCGGGAAAAGGTTGGAGTTCTTGATGTGGTTCCAGACCCCGTAGGCCACCTTCCAGAGTTCCCACTTGATCGTTTCGCTCTCGTGAATGGTGTCGTGCTGGCCGCCCCATTCGAGCCACCACAGGCGGCAGCCGGAGTCGCCGGCCTTGAAGTCACGCCAGCGGGGGATCTCGGTGATGTCCTGGAGCGCGTAGCTCGGCGGCATGAATTTCACCGGCCGTCCGGTGTCGCGCGAGTAGAAGTAAAGCGTGTGGCCGAGGAGTTCATTGTGGGCGGTCTCCGGCGCATAGGCCTCGCCGAACTCGGCCTTCGATTCCGCGCCGATGCGGAAAGCGGCACCGGCCAGGAAGCCGACGATGCCATCGCCGCTGGCATCGACGAAGAGCGGGGCGCTGATGAGGTAGGATGTGGAGTTCTGCGAGCAGAAGGCGCGGACCGAGCGGATCGAGTCGTCGGCGTTCTTTTCCAGATCGTGGACGGCGGTGTTGAGAAGGAGGGTGAGATTCGGTTCGGAGACCGCCTTTTCCAGGAGGATGGTGTCGAGGATCAGGGCGTTGCCTTCCGGATTCCGGTAAAGGTTCTCGACCATGATCTCATCGATCAGGCCACCCTCGCGGGCCCAGCGGTTGTTGTTTCCCATGTGGGAGGTGGCCCCGAGGATCCAGAGGCGGACTTCGCTGGAGGCATTGCCGCCGAGGACGGGGCGGTCCTGGATGAGGGTGACCTTGAGGCCGGCCCTGGCTGCGGTGATCGCGCAGCAGGCCCCGGCGAGTCCTCCGCCGATCACGGCGAGGTCGCAGGACAATTCGTCTGTTTTCGGAAGCCGGGAAGCTGCGGGTGGCTCGGTGATCATGTTGAATGAAATTGCAAGGTCAGGCAGTTCGGGAACCTTGGCGGTGAATTTTGCCAAAGTAAAGAACAAGCCACGCGATGGGGTGGAGGAAGGCCATGATCCAGAACCACTGGCCGTAGCCGTGGCCCTCGACCAGTTTCATGAGGCCGCCAAAGACGGACTGGATCGCCTGGTCGAGAAAGCCGGTGGGCTTGCTGGAAGGGCCGGACACCATGCGGGCGACGATCATGTTCATGACGATGCCTCCGACGGTGCTGCCGGTCGCGACGAGGCTGAAGACGGTGCCGAGCGAGTGCTTTGGAACGAGATCGACGATCAGCGAGCTGATGTTGATCAGCCAGGCAAGCGAGGCCACGACCGTGATGGCCGTGATGGTGAGGGAGAGGTCGAGACTGGTGGCGGAGGAGATCAGCGGGGCGAGCGGCATCAGGCAGGCGCAGCCGAGCATGACCCAGAGGCGGCTGGTGGCGGGGGCCTT
>JAIXVN010000072.1 GCA_027483005.1 Verrucomicrobiaceae bacterium | reverse complement strand
GTGGTCGAGTGGTCGGACTCGTTGTCAGTGGGTTCGTGGTCCAACAGCGGGGTGTCCGAAGTGGTTCTGGAGGACAATTCAGGTGACCAGCTGGTGAAGGCGTCGGTGACCATTTCTGGCGCGGATCCGAAGAAGTTCATGAGGCTGCGGGTGGCTCTTGTGCCCTAAACGGACGGCATTTTCCATTGCGCTTGCCCGCCCCTCTGGATGGGCATAAGCGAGGGGCGGCCATGGAATTGGAACAGCTCCAACAACACCTGATGGAACTGCTGCGGCGGGGGGATTTCCCCGGTCTCAAGCAGCAGCTCCAGTCGCTGTTGCCGGCGGATTTCGCAGAGGCCATCAAAGCCCTGGCCGCGGAGGAGCAGGCGGTTCTTTTCCGGTTGCTGCATACCGAGGCAGCCGCCGAGGTGTTCGAGTATCTTCCGGTCGAGGATCAGGAAGCGCTCATCCATGCGATGGGAAATGTCGAGTCGGCGAAGATCCTCGACGCCATGGCCTCCGACGACCGCACCGCGTTGCTGGAGGAGCTGCCGGCCCATGTCTGCGCCCGACTGGTCGAGCTACTCTCCCCTTCGGAAAGGCGGATCGCCCTGCGCCTGCTCGATTATCCCGAGGACAGCGTGGGCCGCCTGATGACTTCCGAGTTTTTCACGATCCGGGATTTCTGGACAGCGGGGGAAGTCCTCGAACACATCCGCCGGCATGGCCGCGACAGCGAGACCCTCAACGTCCTCTATGTCGTGGACGGCAATGGAAAGCTGCTCGATGACGTCCGCATCCGTGAGTTCCTGCTCTGTCCGCTCGATGTCACCGTGCTCCAACTCCGCGATGAGGCCTGTGTGGCCCTGATGGCCTCGGATGACCGCGAGACTGCGGTGGCGGCGTTTCGCAAGTATGACCGGTCGGTCCTTCCGGTGGTGGACAACCAACGGGTGCTGGTTGGCATCGTGACGGTGGATGATGTTCTCGACGTGGCGGAAGAAGAGGCCACGGAAGACATCCAGAAGCTCGGGGGCATGGAACAACTGGACGAGCCCTACATGGACATTTCCTTCGGGAGGCTCCTGAAAAAGCGCGCCACCTGGCTGGTGGTGCTGTTCGTCGGTGAGCTCTTCACGGCCACCGCGATGAAGCACTACGAAAAGGAAATGGCGAAGGCCTTGGTGCTTTCCTTCTTCGTGCCGCTGATCATCTCGAGCGGTGGCAACAGCGGTTCACAGGCCGCCACGCTCATCATTCGCGCCATGGGAATCGGCGAGGTGAGGCTCAAGGACTGGTGGCGGGTGATGCGCCGTGAGATCTTTTCCGGTTTGAGCCTTGGGATCATCCTGGCGGTTCTGGGCGCGCTGCGAATCGCCATCTGGGCGGGTCTCTTCCCCGGCATCTACGGGGAGCACTGGAGACTCATCGCCCTGACCGTCAGTCTTTCGCTGGTTGGAGTCGTCCTGTGGGGAACCTTTTCCGGATCGATGCTGCCATTCCTCTTGAAACGGCTGGGGCTTGACCCGGCAACCTCGTCGGCTCCCTTTGTGGCCACTCTGGTGGACGTGACCGGACTGGTGATCTACTTCGCCGTTGCGGGAGTCATTCTTCATGGCTCCCTGCTCTAGTCCGCTCTTCACGGGCAGTCCCAGGGGAGAGGCAGTCCAGGTGCCCGGTGGGACCGAGAACGGATGATTCGGAGTGGTCTTGGGGCCCCGAAGACCGGCTTCGGCCCCACCGCAAACGCCATCGCCATGCAGGTTTTTTGCCTTGTCGGCCCCTCACAAGCATCCCCCAAACGGGGGGATTTTGCGTCCACGGATTGGATTCACCATGTAGCTCCTTGACGGCGCGAACTTGTTGGTGAACTTCTGCGCAATCCGAAAACCCAATTTCCCGAATAGCTGGCGTCTTCCTGCGCCGGTTCATGGTGTGGTGAGGTGATCTCGTCACACGTGGGCCAACCCATCATTCATTTCCGTTAGCTCGCGACACTGTCGCGCCGATGAAAGGAATGCCTCCAGCCCCTCGGGATCATTGGGAGATCCGCCCCCATCACATCTCCAAATCCTCCCACCATCACTCCCATGAAACCCACCCGTTTCTCCATCTACCGCTCCTCCCTTGGAACCGGAATCTCCGTTTGCTTTGCGGCTGCCTTCCTGGCCGGCCCGATCGCACAGGCTGCGCCAATCATCTGGAGGGCTCCCAGCACGGTGTCTTCTGATTCCGACGTGATCACAGCCGGGACCCTGTCCTATGCCTACACGCTCTCGAATACCTCGGCGACGGTGAACGGAGTGACCTTCACCGGTTCGAACAGCACCACCGCCCTTGGAACCAACGTCACGATTGCCGGAACTGCCATCACGAACAATTCGACGACCTTTGGCGCGGGTGGCGTTGGAACGGCTTACGGGAATCTCTCCTCCGGCTATCAGAACCTCCTGAAGGGAGCGGATTACAGTGGTGCCACCGCGACGACGATCACCCTGAAGAATCTCACGATTGGAAAGGTTTACGCTGTTCAAACCTGGGTCAACGACAGCCGCGCTGGAGCGACAGCCACCCGCACCACCACGATCACCAGCGCCGGGGGAAACAGCGTTTCGCTCGCTTATTACGCGGGAGGAGTCACCAACTCCCCTGCAGGAGGAGTTGGTCAATACACCATTGGCACCTTCACGGCCGATGCCACCACGCAGGCCTTCACCCTCACCAGTGGCAGTTCCACCCAATTTCATTCGATCCAGGTACGTGACATCAATGGCCTCGGTCTGACCAACGGCTCCTGGAACACCACCACGACCAACCAAACCTGGTCAACCGCAACCAACTGGCTGGGCAGCAGCGTTGCCTCCGGCACGGCCATGATGGCCAACTTCGGCGCACTGGACATCCCGGGAGACACCACCGCACGGCTGGATTCCGCGAGAACGATCGGCAGCTTGATTTTCGGTGCCACCACCACCACCACCGCAGGCAGCTGGACCTTG
>JAIXVN010000130.1 GCA_027483005.1 Verrucomicrobiaceae bacterium | reverse complement strand
GCCCCTTTGTCGGCTTCCGGCAAGGGGGGCATCCCTCATGCCAGAACGCCTCCGGGCCGTTCTGGACGGCGCGGAGGCGCAGGAGGAATCCGCTCGCCTGGAGGAGTCTGAAAGGAGGCGCATCGGCAACATCCTCAGAGAGACCCTTCCAGGTCTTCGAGTCAGCGGTCGAGGATCGAGTTCCAATGCTCGACGTAGTCGGCCTGGCTGGTGAGCAGGGGCGTGATGTCGTCGTGCAGGGTGATCGACTGGATCTTGTCTCCCTTTGCGATCTTGTTGACCACGTCCTGGCCGGTGGTCACTTCACCGAAGACGGCGTGCTTGCCATCGAGGTGCGGGGTGGGGAGGTGGGTGATGAAGAACTGGCTGCCGTTGGTGTTCGGGCCGGCATTGGCCATCGAGAAGATGCCAGCCTTCGAATGTTTCAGCGAGCGGTCGATTTCGTCGGCGAACTTGTAGCCGGGACCGCCGGAGCCGGTGCCGGTCGGGTCGCCACCCTGGATCATGAAGCTGGCGATGACGCGGTGGAAGCTGATGCCATTGTAGTAGCCGCGCTTGGCGAGGTTGAGGAAGTTCGCCGAAGTGATCGGGACCTTGGAGGCGAAGATGGTGGCGTCGATGTCGCCCTTGTCGGTGTGAAGCGTGATGCGGATGTCGGACATGGGAGGAGAATCCAGAAGCCTGAGGCAAGAGGCCAGAAAGAAAAAACCTCACTCGTCGTGATGGAACCAAAGAAGCAGCAACAGTCCCACGCCTGTGCCCCACAACAGGTAAGGATTCGGAACGAAATAGGGGTAACCCATCAGGAGGAGCCCGATGATCTGGGGCTTCCAGAGTTCGAGCTTCCTCCCATAGGTGAGCGATGCCAGGCCGATGGTGCTGAACATGATGTTGGCGAGGATGTCATACCCGCTCATCCCGAAGATTCTGAAACCTTGTTCCTGCGCCGTTTCAGCAAGAATTGAGCAGGGGGCAAATTCAAACACATCCGGAAGATGGCAGCGCCGAATCCCGGCATCAATCGGCAAGTTCCGCCAGGATCGAGTCAGCCGTGCGACCGCTTTCCCGCATGGCCTGGATCGAAAGCGCGTCGTGCCGTTTGGCCAGCCGCCGGCCGCTTTCATCCACGATCAGGCGGTGATGGAGGTAGGTGGGCTCCGGGAGCTCCAGCAGGCACTGAAGCAGGCGGTGCACGTGGGTGGAGGAAAGCAGGTCCTCGCCGCGGGTCACCTGGCTGATGGCCTGGAAAGCATCGTCCACCACCACGGCGAGGTGATAGCTGGTGCCGATGTCCTTGCGGGCGAGGATCACGTCGCCAAGCAGGTGGGGATCGGTCCGGACCCGACCGTGACGAAGATCGGTGAATTCGAGCGGCCCGCTCAGGGAGGCGGCTTTCCCGGCATCGAGCCGCCAGCTGAAGGGCAGGCCGCCGGCGATTTTCTCCTCCCGCTCCGAGGATGAATGGCGCTTGCAGATTCCGGGATAAAGAGGGCCTTCCGGGCCTTGAGGGGCCTCGCGCATCCGGGAGATCTCGTCCTCGATCTCCCTCCGGGTGCAGAAACAGGGATAGATCACCCCAAGGTTCTGGAGCCTCCGCAAGGCATCCTCATAGGCACACAGCCGCTCCGACTGCCGGATCGGAACGCCGTTCCACCTCAGGCCCAGCCAGGTCAGATCGTCCTCGATCCCCTCGAAATACTCCGCTCGTACCCGGGTGGAGTCGATGTCCTCGAAACGCAGCAGGAACTCTCCACCGCTTGCCATGGCCAGATCCCTGGCCACCCATGCCGCGTAGGCATGGCCCAGATGGAGCCGTCCGGTGGGACTGGGGGCGAAGCGGGTGCGGACCATCTTGAGGTCACGTTTTTGCCGTTCAGGTGGCCGGTTGGCAAGATTCGTGCACTTTGGGTTAGCGCGTTCAAGATTTCAGGCTAAAAGTCCGGCGCTTCAAACCTCTCATGACGGACAAAAGAATAGTGATCATCGGTGCGGGCCCCGGGGGCTTGACGGCAGGAATGATCCTCGCGCGGCGGGGATTTGACGTCACGATTCTGGAAAAACAGGACCGTGTGGGCGGGCGGAATGCCGAGCTGAAGGTCGGCGAATTCTCATTCGACACGGGCCCGACCTTCCTTCACCAGAAATTCACCCTCGACGAAGTCTTCGCCGAGGCGGGCAAAAAGGCGGAGGATTACCTCGATCTGGTCCTCCTCGATCCGATGACCCGCCTGACCTGGGGCGATGTTTCGATGGAAACCTCATCCAACATCGAGAAAATGGCGGCCAACGTCGAGCAGGCCTTTCCCGGTCATGCCGAGGGCTACCGTCGTTTCATGGAGGATCATGCGAAGAAACTCTCGCTGATCTTTCCCTGCCTCCAACAGCCCTACCACGAGCTGAAGGCCTTTCTCAGTCCAACCCTGCTCAAGGCCTTCCCCTACGTGGCGACCGCGAACAGTGTGGTGGACGTGCTGGAGCGCTACTTCGCCGATGACCGCCTGAAACTGGCATTCACCTTCCAGGCCAAG
>JAIXVN010000289.1 GCA_027483005.1 Verrucomicrobiaceae bacterium | reverse complement strand
CGGTCCATCGTCAGCCAGTTCTCGACGTTGTAGCCGATGAAGCGCAGGGATCCCGATACCGTCGTTTTTGAGAGAACCTCTTGTTCAACCGAGTTGGCAGCTTCCGGGGCAGGCTTCTTCTCCGGAGCCGGGGTGGAAACCGGCAGGGTGGAGGCCGCTGCCGGTGCTTCTCCCGGGGTGTCCCAGGAGGCGGTGGACTTGCGCTGGCAGCCGCTGATGAAAAGCGCTGAGGTCGCAAACAAAAGCGCCCCGAGTTTGGTCGGGGCGAGCTTGGAGAGTAGGGGGGTGATCATGATTCAGACGTCGCGTGGCTCCTTGCCGGGCGCTTCCTTGACGGGAGCTGGCACGACGCGGGATTCCTCCTCACCACGGGTGATTTCCCGCTCGAAGTCGTCACGGGCCTTCTTGAACTCACCCATGCTCTTGCCCACGCCGCGGGCCAGTTCGGGTAGCTTCTTCGCCCCGAACAAGAGGAGGATGACCACGAAGATCAGAACGAGTTCGGGCGTGCCGAGGCTGCCAAGGAAGGCGATGGGAAAGTTCATGTGGAGAGGTTAAGCCGGGTGACCGGAGGTGCAAAGCCCAATTACGACTTGTTTCGGGGCAATCCATCACAGGAGCCGGCGGATTCCGAAGGTAGCGAGATTCAGCCGGTTTTTCGTTTACCCGATTTTGTCTTTCCCGACAAATCACGGGCGTGTCCCTGCCTGTTTTCGAAATCGAAGCCGCCCTGGTGAAGGCGGTCAGCGTTCCGCATCGCGCGCGCCTGCTCCTGAAAGCCCCCACGGGCTCCGGGAAATCGACCGCCGTGCCCGGGATGATCGCCGATGCCGGGATCCAGGGCATGATCGTGGTGATCGAGCCCCGACGCATGGCTGCGCGACTGCTGGCCGGCTGGGTGGCGAAACAACGCGGCACCCCGATCGGCGATGGCGTCGGCTACTCGGTGCGCTTCGACAGCCGCTACCGGCGCGACACGAAGATCGTTTACGTGACCGACGGCGTCTTCCAACGCTGGCTTCAGGACGATCCGCAGCTGTCCGGTGTCGGCGCGGTGGTGTTCGATGAATTCCATGAACGACGCCTGGCCGTGGATGTGGCCCTGGCCCGCTGCCTCGATCTCCAGGACGGGCCGCGTGCCGACCTGAAAGTCCTGGTGATGTCCGCCACGCTCGAAACGGCGGGCTTGGCCGACTACCTCGCCCCGGCCGCGATCCTCGAAGCCGGTGGACGAACTTTTCCCGTGGAAATCGAGTGGCGGCCGGAAAAGATCGCCCAGCACGACCGTCGCGGCGGCCCACCCCGTGAAACCCCGGTCTGGGAACGCATGGCGGCGGTGTGTCGCGAGGCGATGGCGATGCCGGATCCGGGAAGCATCCTGATGTTCCTGCCGGGCACCCATGAAATCCGGAAGACCATCGAGCTGTTGGAGGCTGGTCCGATGGCGCGGGGTTGGGACGTGTTTCCCCTCTACAGCAGCCTGCCACCCGCCGCGCAGGAGGCTGCGATCTCTCCCGGCCCGAGGCCGAAGATCATCGTCGCCACCAACGTCGCGGAAACCTCGCTGACCATCGATGGTGTGCGGACGGTCATCGACTCCGGACTGGCCCGCCTGGCCTCCTTCGACCCTCGCCGTGGCATCGATACCCTGCACATCCGCAAGATTTCCCGCGCCTCCGCCGAGCAGCGGGCGGGTCGTGCCGGTCGAACGGCACCGGGTCGCTGCTTCCGCTTGTGGAGCTCCGCCGAGCATGCGCGACGCGAGGGCTTCGAGGCTGCGGAGGTCCGTCGCGTGGATCTTGCCGAGTGCGTGTTGCTGTTGAAAGCGGCGGGCGTGAACGAAATCCGGAAGTTCCGCTGGCTGGATGCGCCGCTGGAGGAATCGCTGCAACGCGCCGAACGACTGCTGCACGATCTCGGTGCACTCGATGCCATCGGCGATCTAACAGACGAGGGCCGGAAAATGGCATCGCTGCCCCTGGAGCCGCGCTTTTCCCGACTCATGCTGGCTGGTCACGAGCATGGCTGCGTGGCGGAGACCGCCTTCATCGCGGCGGCCGTGCAGGGCGAGGGGATCTTCAGTGGCAAACCCGGCAGCGTGGGCCGGAAGGACTTCATCTTCGCGGACGACGGCAGCGATTTCGCCGGAGAATACCGCGCCTTCGAGTCGGCCGAGGCGATGCAGTTCGATCCGCGCCGTTGCAGCCAGCTCGGCGTCCATGGACGTGGGGCCCGCGAAGTGGCACAGGGACTCGATCGTCTTGAAACACTGGCGAAACGGGCTGGCTGGGCCTGGACCGCGATCGATTTCAAGGCCCGTCGCGAGCAGGTGGCGAAGGCGATGCTGGCCTCGTTCAGCGACCGCCTCGGCATC
The DNA here is from genome assembly GCA_027483005.1 of Verrucomicrobiaceae bacterium. Lineage (GTDB taxonomy): Bacteria > Verrucomicrobiota > Verrucomicrobiia > Verrucomicrobiales > Akkermansiaceae > Luteolibacter. Next base: position 7,911 of record JAIXVN010000289.1, on the reverse strand, counting down.
CGGCTGGGGCAGGGGACCCTCGCCTGTCGCGTGGTCGGCGGACGCAAGGGCAAGCTCGACGACGATTCCTGCGTCAAGAGCGCTCCGGCCTTCGTCGCGGCGGAGATCACCGAGGTCGAGGCGCGCGAGGTCATCGTCCATTTGCGACGCGCCACCGGGATCGACCCTGAATGGCTGCGCGAACTGTTCCCGGAGGATTTCACGGTCACCGACGGCGCGAGCTACGATGAATCCCGTAGGCGCGTCGTGGCGAGGAAGGAGACCCGTTTCCGCGACCTCGTCATCGAGTCGAAGGAAAGCGATCACGGGGTGAACCTCGATGCCGCCGCCGAGATCCTCGCCGCGCGGGTGTTGTCCGGCGAGCTCATTCTGAAGAGCTGGGACGCGCAGGTCGATCAATGGACGGCGCGCTTGGATGGACTCAGCAAGTGGATGCCGGAGATGGGGTTGCCCGGCTGGGCAGAGGAGGATCGCATCGCCGCCGTGGCGCAGATTTGTCATGGCGCGGTGGCCTACAAGGACATCAAGGAGCGCAGTGTCTGGCCGGTGCTGCGCGACTGGCTCAGCGGGCCGCAGCGCTCGGCGCTCGACTCCTATGCGCCGGAACGGATCACGCTTTCGAACGGCCAGTCGTGCAAGATCACCTACGAGATGGGAAAGGATCCGTGCATCGCCATCCGTGTGCAGCACCTCTTCGGTGTCTGGGAAACCCCGACGATCGCCAGCGGTCGCGTGCCGCTCGTGGTCCACATCCTCTCCCCGGGTCAGCGCCCCTGGCAGATGACCAAGGACCTGAAGAGCTTCTGGGCCAGCGGCTACACGCAGATGAAAAAGGACCTCGCGGGGCGCTATCCCAAGCACCCCTGGCCCGACGATCCGAAGACGTGGACGGCGGAAAGGAAGCACTGAATCCAAAGCACGGAATCCAGCCCAGGTAGAATGGGGTGACACGGCGACGCAGGTCTCATCAAGCGATGGGAACCAAGGGGATCACCCGTTGTTTCCACCCGTGACAGGTTCGGTTTGATCCTTCTTTCCGGATGCCTCCTGGGTTCGAATCAACAATCCGAAATCTTCATTTCCCGATCATCCATGACTTCAGGCAAGCCACAGGGAGTTGTGAAATGGATTGAGTGAGAGAAGTCCTTGGGGATTCACACGGGGTTTCCCTTCGAAGGGAGATCCGTCATGAATGGCTCCGACTTGTGGCTCATTCGGGATGAAACAAGGCTGTCGTTCCGGTTTCCCTCGCTGCCCCGGGGGAAGGTCACTGAGGCGGGCGGGTTTGTTTGAGGGTTCCAACCGGCCGTGAATCGGGGATGGCCACTCGTTGGGACTTCACTCTAGCCTCCGCGCATGGCCCGACCGAAGCCCGCGATCCTCTTCATTTTCATCACACTGTTCCTCGATGTGTTCGGGATCGGGGTGATCGTTCCCGTTCTGCCGAAGCTGGTGGAGCAGATGCAGGGCAACAACCTCCAGGCGGCGACGCATTCGGTGGGCTGGCTGGGGGCGCTGTATGCGCTGATGCAGTTCGTGTTCTCGCCGATCCTGGGGAGCTTGTCCGACCGCTTTGGACGAAGGCCGGTGATCCTGATGTCGTTGTTCGGTTCGGGCATCGACTACCTGGTGCTGGCCTGGGCTCCGACGATCGGCTGGCTGTATCTGGCGCGGATCGTCTCCGGGATCACGGCGGCGAATTTCTCGGCGGCCAGCGCCTACATCGCCGATGTCACCCCGCCGGAGAAGCGTGCGGCGGGATTCGGGATGATCGGAGCGGCTTTCGGGCTGGGATTCATTGCGGGACCGGCGATCGGCGGGCTGCTCGGCACCTATGGATTGCGCATGCCCTTCCTGGTGGCGGCGGGAATCACGCTGTTGAACTGGCTTTATGGGGCCTTCGTGCTGCCGGAGTCGCTGGCTCCGGAAAACCGGCGGGCGTTCACGTGGTCGAGCGCGCATCCGATCAAGGCCCTGACCGCCCTGGGCCGCTGGCCGATCGTCATGGGTCTGGCGTGGACCTATTTCCTGACGATGCTGGCAGGCAACATTTACCAGAGCCTGTGGGTGCTCTACACCGGTGAGCGTTACCAATGGGACAGCAAGATGGTCGGCTGGTCACTGGCATTGGTCGGGGTGATGGCGGCCATCGTGCAGGGTGGCCTGGCGGGCCGCATCCTGAAGGTGATCGGGGAGAAGCGCGGCGTGTATGTGGGGCTGCTGGCGATGGCGGTGGCGATGGCCTGTTATGGCTCGGCCACGCAGGGCTGGATGATTTTCGGCATCATCCTGATCGGCTCGCTGGCTGGCATCGGCTCACCGGCCACCCAGTCGATGATTTCGCAAGCGGTCCCGCCGGATGAGCAGGGCGCGGTGCAGGGGGCGCTGAACAGCCTCAACAGCATTTCAGGCGTGCTGGCGCCGCTGATCTGGACGGCGATGTTTTCCTGGGCGATCGCGCCGGAACGTTCGATGAAGATTCCGGGCCTGCCGTTCTACGGCGCGGCCGTGGTCTCGCTGCTGGCGGCCGGGCTGGCGTGGCGGGCGTTCAGGATGGGGAAGGGTGCTGGAGACCGGTGAGCGTGATCGTTGCCGGCCTGTTGGAATCCCCACCCGTCGATCAATTTCCCAGATCGATGGTCTTCCCGATCAGCACCAGGACCTCCTTGCGGTCGAGGGGAAGATCCACGGCCGAGCACTCGCGGGCGAGACTGGCGACGATCTGGGGATCGATGGCATCGGCCCGGTCTTGGGTGAGCCAGAGGGAGTAGGACGCGAGGAGAGCGGCGAAACGGGCGTCGTTGGAGGGTTCCGTTTCGGGATTCCGGATCACAGCCAGCGGGGCGGCATCGGCGCCATCGACTTTCCAGTGGATGTCACCAAGCCGGCTCGCATTGGCGCGGGGCTCGATCTGGACGAGCAGGGTGGTGGCGGTTCTGGCCGGGAGTTGGGTGGGCAGGGCTCCGGGCTCCACGCCGCGCATGGGTGAGAAGCCGAGCAGGCGGAAGCTGGAGACGGCGGAGGGATCGACGCTGAGGGCGGCCTCGATCTTCCGGGGGCCATTGGCGGCTCCCTGGAGGTGGATCATCAGCAGGGTGGCGGAGGGTTTCCACGGGCAGGAAAGCGTTTCGGTCGAGACGCTGACGCCTTTGGAGATCGCGGCCGTGCCGCCGCTGGGACGGAGCTCGAAGGCGTTGAGGATTTCCTCAAGACGGACGGCCTTGGAGGGAGGGAGGCTGCTGTTCTCCTTCACCGACTTGTAGATCCAGGCGAGACTGCCGCGACCGGCGAGGATCGGCAGGTCGAGCTGGGTGGACACGGCGGTGGAAACCGAGCCGCGCGCGATCAGGTCGGGCAGGCTGGAGGTATCGGGAAGAGGGGCATCGGCGATCTGCTGTGCCACACGGTCGAGCATCTCACCCGAGGCATCGCGCAGGGCCAGATCGAGGGCCTTGGCATTGACGGCGAGCTGGTCCTTGGCGGGCGGATTCGACATCGTTTGTCCCGGGACCTTCGGGCCTGGGGCGGGAAGGATGGCGACGGCGAAAGGCAGCTTTTCGACCGGGGCGGGCGACGTGGAGGCCGGCCCGTCAGAAGGGGCCGTGGCGATGGGCGCGGTGGTGGCGTCCTCGGCGGGGCGGAACGCGATCCAGGAAATGAGCGCGATGGCGGCTGCGATGCCGACGGGCATCAGATACGGGGCGGGCGAGCGTTTCCGGGCAGGGAAGGGGATCTGGTCGCCGGTATTGGGCGTTTCCCGCAGGGCGCGACGGATGTTCTCACGCTGACGGGGCAGAAGGATTCGGGAATCGGGGGCCAGTGCGCCCATCAGCACTCGTTGGACCTTGTGGGACTCATCAAGAGCGGCCCGGACGGTGGCATCGGCATCGGCGGCGCGCTCGACGGCGGCGGCTTCCTCCGGCGACAATTCACCGAGGAGATAGGCGGTGAGTCTGGGATCTTCGGGATGGAGTTTCATGGCGGTGAAAAGGGAATTCAGTCCTGCATCAGATCGGCAGGGAGCAGGTCGCGGAGGCGCTTGAGGCCGGTGTGGATGAGGAAGCCGACGTTGCCGGAAGTGAGGCCGGTCTTTTCGCTGATCTCCTGGTAGCTGAGGCCTTGCTGGAACTTGAGGAGGATGACCTCGCGCTGGTTCGGCGTGAGGCGGTCGAGATACTGCATGACCAGCGAAAGCCGCTCCTCCTGATCGAGTTGCCGGTCCGGCGCGACGGTGGGCCCGGCGATGCGTTTCCAGCGGACATCGTCGAGCGGCTCCACGCGGCGGTCCTTGCGGAGGACATCGAGCGCGCGGTTCTTGCAGACGGTGTAGAGCCAGGACTTGAGGCCGACTCCGACCTTTGCAAGATCCTGCTGGCAGAGGCGGATGAAGGTGTCCTGAACGACGTCACGGGCGCGTTCGACATCGTGGACGATGTTCATGGCGTAGCCGACCAGGGGCGACTCGTAGTCGGCCAGGGCTCGTTCGATGAACTGTTCGCGCGTTTCCTCCATCGGGGGTCCGGGGCGTCGTGCCTCGGGTGATGCAGGGGGAACGCGGGAAGCCGGGGTTTCCTTAGAGGAATTTTCCGGAGACTCAGCGGATGAAGTAGCTGAGGTGTTCGAGTTCAAGGGCGAGATCGACATTGTTCACAGTGACATCCGCCGGAACTTCGAGGAGGAGCGGTGAGAAATTGAGGATGCCCTGCACCCCGGCGGCGACGAGGCGGTTCACGACGGCTTGGGCGAACTCGGCGGGGACGCAGAGGATGGCGAGCTTGATCGACTGGTCGCGGATGAAGGTGTCGAGTTCGGCTTCAGGATAGACCGGGATGGCAACCACGCGGGTGCGGGCGGAGTCTGGATGCGCGTCGAAGGCGGCGACGACTTCGAAGCCTTCCTTCTGGAAGCCCTGGTATCGCAGCAGCGCGGAGCCAAGGTTTCCCGCGCCGATCAGGACCACTGGCTGAAGTCGCTCACGGCCGAGGGTTTCCCGGATGGTGGTGCCGAGCGCCTCGACCGGGTAGCCGAGGCCGCGGGTGCCGAACTGGCCGAAGTAGGCGAGGTCTTTCCTGAGCTGCGAGGGCTTGACTCCTGCCGCGCGGGCCAGGGCATCCGAGCTCACGGTTTCGACATCATTCTCCTTCAGCCGCTGCAGGCAACGGTAGTAGATCGAGAGCCGGTAGATGGCTTTCTTGGGGATGTCGATCTTGTCCACAGGGGAGAATTTCGTGATTCGAATTTCGAATTTTCTTCGATCAGAGCTCTTCCGGCTTCTGGAGCAGTTGCGCGACCCGGTTCAGCAAGAGCCCGGCTCCGCCGCCATCGACGACTCGGTGGTCGAAGGTCAGGACGAGGTCGGCCTCGGTGGCGGGGAGGAAAGCCTCGACCTGCGCGCTCCAGACCGGCTTCTTCACGCCGGCGCCGATGCCGAGGATCAGGGTTTCATTCGGCAGCGGGATCGGTGTCCCGGAGGTCAGGCCGAAGGTGCCGAAGTTGGTCACGGTGGCGATGCCGCCCTTGAGATCGGCATCGGTCAGGCGGCGGCGGCGGGAGCGATCCACGAGATCGGCATACTCGACGACGAGATCACGGACCGGCTTTTGATCGACCTTTCTCACAACCGGAACCACCACGCCATCCTCGACCTGCACGGCCACGCCGATGTCGAACGAGCGAGGGTGCACGACCTTTTCCCCGATCAGGAAACCGGCGCTGGCGGGGTCCTCGGCGAGGGCGCGGGCGAAGGCACGCAGCAAGTAAAGCGTGAGGCCGGGCTTGGGATCGGCCGCACGGCGATGATCGAGCACGCGGTCCAACAGCACCGGCAGGCCGACGGTGGCGAGTGGTCGCGTCCAACTCCGGCGCATGGCATCGGCCACGGCGAGTCGCATCGGCGAGGCCTGGCTGCTTGGCCAGGTGGCGATGTAATCGAGGAAGCGCTCCAGGTCGCCGACCGTCACGCGACCACCCGCTCCTGTGCCTGCGACGGCGGAAATGTCAGCCTCGCGCAAACCCAGGTCGTCCATCCGCGCCCGCATGCGGGGCGAGATGTAATGGGCGCCCATGATCCCGGTCGGCACTGGCAGGCCTTTCACACTCGGCACCACGGCGGGGGCCTCCTCGTAGCTGTCGTCCTGCGATCCGAAATGAAGGTTCGCCTCGGCCTGAGGCGTGCCCGGAGCGGGGCCGGCATTGCGTTTCGCCTCCAGCATCTCGACGGTTTCCACGCCGGTGCGGATCACTTCCTCCTCGGTCACTTCCAGCATCCCCAACAAGGTGCCGACCGAGTAGGAAACGCCTTCCTGAGCGCGAAGTTCGGACACGACCCCATCACACAGCGTGGTCACGCCCATGACCGCCTTGTTGGTCTCCACCTCGATGATTTCCTGATCGGTGCACACGCGGTCACCAACCGCGACATCGAGCCGAACAATGGTGGCCTCGGCGATGGATTCGCCAAGTTGAGGCATGAGGATCGGAACGGAGGGCATGACGAAGAGGGAAATTCTAAATTCTAAATTCTAAATCCGAAACGGCTAGAAGGAGAGGAGCTGGCGGATGGCCTCGCAGATCGACTCGGGGGTCGGGCGATGGGCGGCCCAGAGTTTGGGATGATAGGGCACCGGCGTGTCGCGGGCGTTCAGCCGCATCGGTGGCGCGTCGAGCAAATGAAAGCCCTCGCTGGCGGTGCGGGCCACGACCTCTGCCGTGACACCACCCCAGGGAAAGGCTTCGCCGACGGCGAGCAGGCGACCGGTCCGCGCGACCGAGGCCAGCACGGTGTCCATGTCCAGTGGCTTCACCGAACGCAGATCGACCACCTCGATTTCCCATCCGTCTTCATGCAGTCGCTCCGCCGCCCGCACGGCCTCGTGGACCATCGCGGAATACGCGACCACGGTGGCGTGTTTCCCCGGACGCACGATGCGGGCCTGACCGATCGGCAGATGGTCGTCGCTGATCGATTTCGCCTTGAGCCAGCGATAGAGGAACTTGTGCTCGCAGTAGATCACCGGGTCCTGCATCGCCACGCCATCGATGAGCATGTGATAGGCATCGGAAACGGTCGCCGGTGTGAGAACGATCAGGCCGGGATAGTGGGCGTAGATCGACTCCATGCTCTGGCTGTGGAAGGGCCCCGAGCCGGGCGTGCCACCAGAGGGCAGGCGGACGGTCAGGGGAACCGGAACGCCGGTGCGATAGAAGTGCGTGGCGGCTTGATTGACGATCTGGTTGAACGCGATCGACGAGAAATCGGCGAACTGCATTTCAATGATCGGTCGCATGCCCTCGATGGCCGCGCCCACCGCCAGGCCGATCATGGCGTCTTCGGAAATCGGCGCGTCATGGACCCGGCCGGGAAACTCCTCCGCCAGACCTTTCGTGGCCTTGAATGCTCCGCCGAAGGTGGCGATGTCCTGGCCGTAGAGGAATACGCGCTCGTCTTCGCGCAGCAGCTTGGCCTGCGCTTCGCGGATCGCGTCGATGTAGGTGACACTCACTCGGGTTTGAAGAATTGGGTGGAAAGGGCGTTCCATTCCGCCGTGTAGGGATCGGGAATGGGTTCCTGTTGGGCTTGGGCGACCGCACGCTGGACCTCGTCCGCGGTCTCGTCCTGCCAGGCGGAAAGTTCATCGACCGTGGCGTATCCGCCCTCCGTCATCTGGCGCATGGCGACCTCGATGCAGTCGCGACCGTAGTGACCGGCCTTCATGGTGTCCGGCACATACGAGCCGTCGTCATGCTCGCCGTGACCGGAAAGCCGCAGCAGCTTCGCCACGATCATCTGCGGGCCTCCGCCATTGCGGGCACGCTGGACCGCCTCACCGATGATCGTGGTGCAGGCCAGGAAATCCGTGCCATCCACCGAGTAACCGGGGATGCCATAGCCACGGGCGCGATCAACCAAAT
>JAIXVN010000571.1 GCA_027483005.1 Verrucomicrobiaceae bacterium | reverse complement strand
TCGATGATGACCTTGATGGCTCCGAGGGTGGGGTCGGTGAACTGGGCGAAGCCGGTGGGGACGTCGTCGAAGGCGAGGCGGTGGGTGATCCAGAGGTCGGTGTTGATCTTTCCGGCGGCGATGAGGTCGATGATTTTTCCGAAGTCGGCGGGCAGGGCATTTCGTGAGGCGAGCAGGGTCAATTCGCGGCGATGGAAGACCGGCGCATGCGGAAAGCCGAGCTCCTGGGTGGTGATGCCGACATAGACCACGCGACCGTTGAAAGCGGCGTATTCGAAGCAGGTGGACATCGACTTGGCGGAGCCGGTGGCGTCGATGATCACGTCGGCGAGCTGGCCGTTCGTCACGGCTTCGAGTTCGGCGAGGTGCGAGCCATCGGTCTTTGGCTGGATCGTGTGGCGGATGCCGAGGTTTTCCCGGCAGAAGGCGAGGCGGCTCTCGACCATGTCCATCACGATCACGTTGAGGTCCATGAGTTTCAGGAACTCCAGGCAAGCGAGGCCGATCGGTCCCGCGCCGATGACGAGGACGGATTCGCCGGGCTGCGGGTTGCCGCGCTGGACGGCGTGGTAGCCGATGGCGAGGGTCTCGACGAGGGCGAGCTGGTCATAGGACAGGTGGTTGCCGGGGTGGAGTTTCCGGGCCGGGCAGATCCAGGAATCGCGGAGTCCGCCGTCGGTGTGGACGCCGAGGACCTGCACGCCGGGGCAGCAGTTCGACGAGCCCTTGCGGCTGGTGGCGGAGTCCGGGTTGTTGACGTAGGGCTCCAGCGAGCACTTGTCGCCGGGCTTCACGTTCGTCACGTCCGGGCCGACCGCAAGCACTTCGAGGCCGAGTTCATGGCCGGGGATGCGTGGGTAGGAAAAGAACGGCATCTTGCCGAGGTAGCCGGAAAGGTCGGTTCCGCAGATCCCCATGCGATGGGTGCGGACGAGAGCCTCTCCCGGACCCGGAGCGGGTGGCTCGGGAAGCTCGATGACGTTGATTTCCTTCGGCTGGGTGAATTGGATCGCTTTCATCGGATCAGTTGTTTTCGGGCAGCCCTTCGAGGTGGCCGAGGTTTCTAACAGGCGCGAAGATCGCCTGCACTTCGGCGAGCAGGGCGGGGTCGAGCGGCTTGTTCATCCACTCGGCCCACTTGCGGATGTTGTCGGGATTCGCGGAGCCGGAAACGGTGGTGGCGATGTCCTCGTTGGCGAGGCAGAACTGGAGGGCGAGCTGGGCGATGTCGACGCCCTGCGAATCGCAAAGCGCGGCGGCGGCGCGGGCGGCGGCCTTCACCTCCTCGGGCTCCTTCAACCAGGCGGGAAGGGGAGCGTTGGTGAGAAGTCGCGCGGAGAAGGGGCCCGCATTCATCACGCCGATGTTCTTTTCCTTCAGTCGTGGGATCAGCTCGTCGGCGAGGCGGGTGTTTTGGAGCGTGTACTGGTTGTAGGAAAGGATGCAGTCGACGTCAGCGTGATCGAGCACGGTGTGGAAGGCCTTCATCGGGTAGCAGGAAAACCCGACGGCGCGGATCTTGCCCTGCTGCTTCAATTTCATCACGGCGGGCAGGGTTTCCTCCCAGATCTGCGGGAGCTTCACGAACTCGACGTCGTGGAGCAGCAGGATGTCGAGGTGGTCGGTGCCGAGGCGGTGAAGGGACACGTGGACGGATTCCTCAACGCGCTTGGCGGAGAAGTCGAAGTGCTCCAGCGAGTAGCGGCCGAGCTTGGTGCAGAGCTGGTAGGAATCACGTGGCACGTCACGCAGGGCGATGCCGAGCAGCACCTCCGACATGCCTCGGCCGTAGAAGGGCGAGGTGTCGAAGAGGTTGATGCCGAGGTCGAGCGCGACCTTCACGGAGTCGAGCGCCTGGTCGAGTGCGACGGGTCGGAACTCCTGGCCGAGCGAGGAGGCACCGAAGGAAAGGATCGGGAGTTGGAGCCCGGTGTTGCCGAGCGGACGGGTGTTCATGGCAGGAAGGAGCGGAGGGAGGAAAGGGTCTGGCGGGCGGCGGTTTCCGCGTCGGGCAGCGGCAGGATCTCGGCGGAGAGGTAGCCTCGATAGCGGATCTCGCGCAGCGCATCTACGATGGACGTCGTAGTCGTGTGGCCGAAGCCCATGGCCTGGCGGTTCGAGTCCGCCCAGTGGACATGGCCAACGTGCGGTCCGGCCTCGATCAGGGCCTTGGCGATCGAGACCTCCTCGATGTTCATGTGGAAGAGGTCGGCGAGGAGGACGATGTTCGAAAGCGAGCGCGACTCGATGAACCTGGCTCCATCGGCGAGACGGTTGAAGAGGTTCGTTTCGTAGCGGTTGAGAGGTTCGTAGATGAAGGGCACGCCGTGCTTTGCGGCCGCCTGGCCGATCGTTCGGAGCGATTCAGCCAACCAATCGAGCGCCTGCTCGCGGGGGACGTCGCCGCCCCATTTTCCCTGCATCGAGCCGAGGATGGCCGGGGCACCGAGTTGGCCGCCGAAGTCGACGAGGGCGAGGATGAAGTCGAGGGCGGCCTGGCGCTTTTCCGCAGAGGGATCGGTGAGCGAGAGTCCGTGACGCAGCATCCCAGCCCCGGTGCCGACAGCGGCGATCTGGAGGCGGTGCTTCATCGCGAGCACCCTGATTTCATCGACCGTGACAAAATCGGCGGACGGCAGGAAAAGTTCCACCGCATCGAAGCCAAGCTCCGCCGCGAGCGCGAAGGCCTCGGGCAGGGGTTGGCGGAACACGAAGGGGCCTGCAGCGGCCTCGGGGACCTGCGAAAGCGTGACGGCCGTTTTCATCAAACGGACTCGAGGATGATGTTGCCGTAGGGCGTGGCATCGCCGGTGCGGATCAGGCCGATGGCACCCGGGACGAGCTTCTTGAAATCGTTGTGCAGCAGTCGTTCGACGCTGAGGTTCGGGATTTCCGCGAAGGATTGATCGAAGCGGGCCACGGTCTCTGGCGTGTTCGAGGTCACGAACTGCTCGGCCTGCCAGATCTTGCCGATCTTGAAATTCGGCTTCAGCACCTCGAGCACCTGCAGGATCGTCGGCACGCCGTGCGAGAGGGAAATGTCCACCGTTTCGATCTGCGGCCAGAAGGGAAAGGCCCAGTCTGCGATCACCAGGGTGTTGGTGTGGCGGATGCGGGCGATGAGGGACAGCAGGTGGGGATTGAGGATGCCGGACTGGATCATGGGTTTGGGAACGTCGTGAAAGTTGTCATACAGATTTGAGCTGCCTTGTCATTTCAAAAATCCGCTCGCGGGGCGGCGCGGGCTTTCCCATGGTCTGGGCAATGTCACAGCGCAGTGCCGGCATCATTGATGAAATCGAGGCGGAGATCTTGAACGGCAAGCTCCAGCCCGGGGAGCGCCTTCCCTCCGAGGAAAAGCTCTGCGAGCGCTTCAATGCCAGCCGCACGGTGATCCGCGAGGCGATCCAGCAGCTTCGCGGTCGCGGTCTGCTGCGCACCACCAAGGGCTCCGGCTCCTACATCGCCGATCCCAGCCTCGATTCCCTCACCACCGCGATGGAGGCCTACGCCTCGCTCGTGGTGGAGGCCGGTTTCATGGAGCTGATCGATTTCCGCATCCTGATCGAAACCGAGTGCGCCCGGCTGGCTGCGGTGCATGCAGGAGAGTCCGTGCTCAAGGAATTGCGGCAGATCGTGGCGACGATGGAAAAAGTCCAGGGCGTGCGCGCCAAGTTCAGCAAGGCCGACATCGCCTTTCATCTCGCCATCGCCCGTGGATCGGGAAACCGGATCTACGCCGGAGTGCTCGGGGCCGTGGAGAGGCGCTGCATCGACTACGCGCAGACGAATCGCGGCGACGACGACTGGTATTCCGGTGTCATTGACGCTCATCGTGAGATCCTCGACGCCATTTCCGCAGGCCTTCCGGATCGCGCGGCCGATGCCATGCGGCGGCATCTGCTTTCCTCGAAGCGGCACTTCGTGGATCTCGGGGTTTGATCAATCCGCCAGGCGGATCACCAACCGGCCGGACTCGACCTTCATCTCCTTCACGCCGGCGAGGCCACCGCCTTTCGGGCCGACGGTCTGGCCTAACAGATCCTGGCCCTTCAAGCCGCCGAGCCAGTCGTTCGGCAGGGAAATTCCCCAGACCGTGAGGTCGTCCAGCACCAGCTTCGGCCGGCCGCTGTCGGTGTTCACGAAAAAGCGCGCCCGGGCCTTGAGTCGCTTTCCGCCCACGATCGGCAGGTCCTTGTCGAGATCGGTCTCGAGGCGGGCGTGGACCGCGCCTTCGACGAGTTCGAACTTCAGCTGGTCGCCCAGGGAGGTGTTCTCGTTGAGCAGGCCGTTCAACTCGCGTTCTGTTAGAATGATCTCACTTGCCCCCTTTTCATAAGTCGGCTGGGCGGGAGCGGGGGCCTGCACGGCTTCGAGCTTGGCCTCGACCGCCGCCTTTTCCTGCACGCTGAGCTGCACCGGCTTGATCGGCCGGTTCTGCCACCAGTAAACGCCGAGGATGACCGCCAGGATGACAATGATCGTGATCAAGGCCGGCACGAGGCAGGAACGGCGCTTGGCCGGAGCAGGCGGGGGGACTTCGTTCATGACAAATGCCATGCTAAGCGTCGCTGGGTCGTCCTGACAAGGCCATGGAACGGCATCGATTGACAGGATGGACGACCATGGCTGGTAAATCGAAACACCATGAAGAGACTCATCTGCCTCATCCTCGTTCTTCCGTTGATCGCCTTTTCGGCCGAGCCCAGGCCCATCCGGGTGCTGGTCTGGGACGAGCAGCAGCCGGAGCAGAAACAGGCCTATGGCGATCGCTTTCTAGGGGAAACCATCGCCGCCCATCTGTCCACGCAGCCGGGACTCGTGGTGAAGTCGGTCAGCCTGGCGGATCCCGAGCAGGGGGTGTCCGAGGCCCAGCTCGACAGCTCGGACGTCGTCATCTGGTGGGCCCACAAGAAGGTCATGGATCTCAGCGACGAGCATGCCATGCGGGTCGTTTCCCGGGTCCTCGATGGCAGGATTTCCCTCATCGCGCTGCACTCGGCCCATTGGTCGAAGCCCTTCGTCCGCCTGATGCAGGAACGGGCCAAGGCGGATGCCCTGGCGCAGGTGCCGGAGGCGGAGCGGGCCACGGCGAAATGGAAGTATCTGTTGGAGCAGCCCTATCCGAAGGTCCCCAAGGCCAGTGATCCCCTGACGCCTTCACTTGCTCACGAAGGCGACACCTGGACCCTGACCCTGCCGGCCTGCGTCTTTCCAACTTACCGCGCCGATGGAGCGCCGAGTCATGTGAAGACCCTCCTGTCGGATCATCCGATCGCTGCCGGGCTTCCCGCCACGTGGGACATCCCGAAGACCGAGATGTATGGCGAGCCCTTTCATGTCCCCCCGCCCGATGAGGTGATCTTCGAGGAGCGCTGGGACAAGGGTGAGCATTTCCGCAGCGGCTGCGTGTGGAAGGTCGGAAAAGGTCGGGTGTTCTATTTCCGTCCGGGCCATGAGACCTACCCGGTGTTTCGGCAGGTCGAGCCGCTGAAAGTGCTCACCAACGCCGTGAACTGGCTGGCGGCGCCCCAACCATGACCCACGAAATGAATCAGGCCGCATCATCCGATGCTGCCTGAAACGGTGAGGTTTTTTTTCGAAAGGGTGGAGGGCTCAGGCGACCGGAGCGGCGATCTCGCTCTGGTCGATCACGCGGAGCGGGATGTGGACCAGGACCTTGCCGCCGAAGTGGACGTCGAGGTGGTAGATGCCGGCCTTCTGGACGGTGCCGGAGAGCGGCGTGATGAGGTTCTGGGTCGAGAAGCCAGGAGTGCCCGGGGGCATGTTGACTTCCATCGTTGACTCATTTGGCGGCACATCGCCGGCGGCTTCCGAGTCGTCCGAGAAACGGATCGAGAAGCTGTGGCTGCCGTGGTCGGCGGAGGTGAAGCTGAAGCGGAGGGCGAGCGTGAACGAGAAGCCGGCTGGAAAGCTTTGCGCGACGATCGCATCGAATGCGCCGATCACGTTCAGTTTGCCTTGGCTCTCAAGAGCGCTGTCACAGAGGGTTGCTACGAGTAGTTCCATAATGGGTTCGAAGAAACTGGCAGGAAAAGCAGCGGTGGCAAGCGCGATGAAAGGGCCGGGCAAGACTCATTTTTTGGCGTCGGATTCCGGCCAGATCGGACTTTCATAGCCTGCCAGGTCCAGCGGCTTCACGTGGTCGGCGCGCTTCAGGGTGCCCAGCCAGGTCGGGCGGAAAGGACCCACGAGGCTGATGTTGGCGTCCGGCTTGATGTCCTTTTCCAGCCCGACCGCCCAGAAGCAGGCATTCACCAGCATGCGGCGGAAGCCGTCGTTCGCCACATCTCCGGAGGCTCCGTAGGTGCTGGTGAACACGCGTCCGGCCTTTCCGGAGGTGCCGGTGTAGGTCCGCGTCCACGCGCCGGCCATCGGCTTCTTGGTGCTGTCGTTCGGCGAATCAGGGTTCATGCCGGTCAGCGGCTGGGCCATCGCGAGGACCTCGCTGCCCTCGATCGGGTAGGCGTTGTAACCGCCGATTTCCGCCCACATCGACTTCACGCCGCTGAGGATCGGGTGGCCGGCCTTTTCAGGAACGATGTCGAGGCGCGTGCTCGACTTGTGGTTCGGTCCGTAGTGGCCGACCCAGGTTTCGCCGAGGATCTGCCGGCCGAAGCCGCCCTTGTAGTCCGCGCCCTGGTAGCTGAAGTCGTACTTCGCGAACGGACTATCCTTCGGGATCTTGAAGCCGTGGGTCGCCGTGCGCAGGCCGATCACCGGACCGCCCCGCGAGAGGTAGTCGAGGATCGGCTGCATCTGCTCGGCCGGGAGGTTCTGGAAACGGGTGAAAATGACCATCAGGTCGGCGTCCTTCAACGCCTCGGTGCCGGGAATGTTCGAGCTGCCCGGCTTGATGTCGCCCGTCGCCGGATCCAGCCCGAACAGCACCGTGCACTTGAATCCATGGTGCTTGGCCAGGATCCGCCCGAGCTGCGGCAGCGCCTCCTCGGACTTGTATTCGTGGTCGCTGGCGATCAGCACGACCTTCTTTCCCTTTCCGGGGCCGGCTGTGCCTTCGTAGGTCAGGGGATCCGCCAGAAGCGGGCTGGAAAGGGCGATCCCGGCCAGAAGCGGGGCGGCGTGACGGAGCAGAGGAGTCATGGTTTTGAGGAAAATTGAATTGGATTCCTGCGCAGCGAAACGTGGACTCGTCGCGGACTCTGTCATTTGAACTGACGAAAGAATCGCTTCCTGAAATCCGTTTCTAGCACTCCATCTCATGAAAAAACTCCCGCTCCTCCTCGCGCTCGCTGCCACTGCCACCTTCACCCACGCCGATGAAAAGAAGCTCTTCAACGGCAAGGACCTCACCGGCTGGAAGGGTCAGCCTGAATTCTGGAGCGTGAAGGACGGCGCCATCACCGGCCAATCCACCGCCGCCACCCCCGTGAAGGAAAACACCTTCCTGATCTGGGACGGTGAGGTCGGCGACTTCGAGCTCCACTTCAAATACAAGATCCTCGACGTCAACGGCAAGGCCGAGGGCGGCGGCAACTCCGGCGTCCAGTACCGCAGCAAGATCGTCAAACCCGAATACTCCGTCGTCTCCGGCTACCAGGCTGACTTCGAAATCGGCAAGACCTACTCCGGCATCCTTTACGAGGAAAAGGGCCGTGGCATCCTCGCCAAGCGCGGCCAGAAGGTCGTCATGACCGACGACGCGGACCCGAAGAAGCCCAAGATCGAAGTCACCGGCGAAGTCGGAAAGTCCGATGAAATCCAGGCCGGCATCAAACCTGGCGAGTGGAACGACTTCGTCGTGATCGCCAAGGGAGGCCACCTCCAGCATTTCATCAACGGCAAGCAGACCGTTGACGTCACCGACAACACCACCGTCGGCGCGAAAAAAGGCCTCCTCGCCATCCAGCTCCACGCCGGACCACCGATGACCGTCCAGCTCAAGGATCTG